>NZ_BAAGXS010000034.1:0-562 GCF_054779715.1 Actinophytocola sediminis
AGCACGCACCTGAAGGCCAATGCCAACAAGGGCAAGTACGACCTTGCCATGGTCGCCAAGTCGCGTGCCGACTACTGGGGCGAGCTCGACCGGGCGATCGATGCCGAACGGGCGTTGCACGGCCAGAAGGCGCTGAAGGAGCAGGAGCGGCAGCCTGCGGTGAAAGAGACGAAGGTCTCGCGCACCGATCCTGNACGCCGGCCAACGTGCATGACTCGATCGTCTATCTCGACCGGCTCGACCGCCAGGTGGAGCGTTTCGGCTTCGACGTCACGGCGGCGGGGCTGGATGCCGGCTATGCCACGCCAGGCATCGCCAAGGGCCTGGAGGACAGGAACATCCACGGTGTCGTCGGCTATCGCAACCCGCCCCGGCCAAAGCCTGGCAAGATGAGGAAGGGCGCTTTCGTCCATGAGCCGGACCTTGACGGCTATCGTTGCCCGCAGGGCCAGTTGCTCACTTACGCCACCACCGATCGCGGCGGTTATCGCCACTACAGGAGCAACCCGACGATCTGCCGCAACTGTCCGCTGCTGGCGTCTTGCACATCAAACGCCAAGGC
>NZ_BAAGXS010000035.1:0-278114 GCF_054779715.1 Actinophytocola sediminis
CCTGTCAGGCGGGAACAGCCCCGCGTGCGCGGGGACGACACTTTCTGAGCTGCGATGATACCTGCCTGGCTCCAGGTTTTGCTTCACTTTGACACTTTTTCAACTCTCGTTGGATTACTGCCCCGGGTGCTCGTGGCCATGCGCCGGGATGGCTGTTAGCCGCGTGGACCAAGAACCCCTTGTGTAAATGTCAGCGGATGCTAACGTTAGCCAATCCAGACGTAAGGGGGCGCGATCATGACGCAATCGGTGGCGTTCTTCGAGGTAGTCAGCACGGACCACGAGCGGACACAACGGTTCTACCGGGAACTGTTCGGCTGGCGAGTAACCGCCGACCCGGACATGGGCGGCTACGGCACAGTCCCCACCGACGCCGAGGAAACCCCAGTCGGCGGTATCGGCCTGAAGGTCTACCTCCAGGTACCCGACCTCGACACCTACCTCGAACGCGCCGAATCCCTCGGCGGTACCCGCGTAATCCCCCCGACCGGCCTCCCCTGCGACGGCAACCCGGTCGGCCTGTGGGCATGAGCACCGACCCAACCGACGACCCAACCGACGCTGCACTACGCGCCCTCGCCGAGCCCCATCGACGCGACATCGTGCGACTCGTCGCGCACGACGAACTGCCGGCGGGCGAGATCGCCTCGGCGTTCGACGTGAGCCGTACCGCGATCAGCCAGCACCTCACCGTCCTCAAGAACGCCGGCCTGATCACCGAACGCCGCGACGGCACCCGCCGCCTCTACCGCGCCCGCCCGGAGGGACTGGCTGGCCTGCGCGAACTCCTCGACGAGCTGTGGGCCGACTCGCTCGACACCGCGCGCCGCCTCGTCGAAGCCGACCGCGGGCTGACGGAAACCGACGAGCGGACCGGCTGACCAAACCACGCCAAGGAGCCAGATTGCCCACCGACAACGACTCGTCCGTCACCCGACTGCGACGCCCGCCGATCCGCCAGGCCACCACGGTCCGCAGCGACGTCGACCACACCTTCGACGTCTTCGTCCGAACCATGGGCGTCTGGTGGCCGAACCAGTTCTCCGTTGGCCACCAACGGGTACGGGACGTCACGGTCCAACCCCGCGTCGGCGGCCGCGTCTACGAGACCTGGGACGACGGCACCGAAGTCGACTGGGGAGTGCTGCTCGCCTGGGCACCACCCGAGCGGTTCGCCATGACCTGGGTGGTGACCCCGGCACCCACCGAGGTCGAGCTGAGCTTCACCGCGCTCGGCCCCGCACTGACCAGGGTCGCCGTCGAGCACCGCGGCTGGGACGCGCTCAGCGACCGCCAACTCGCCGAGGCCTGTGCCCTGCCAGCCGGCTACGACGGCGGCGCCTACGTCGAAGGCTGGGCCACCATCCTCGCCGCGTTCGCCGCCCACCCGGGGAGCCAACGATGAGCCACTTCCTGTACCAGTTCGTGCCCCACCGGCCCGACCTGCCGACCACCATGTCCGACGCCGAGGCCGCGGTGATGGGCGAACATGTCGGCTACTGGCAACAACTTGTGGACCAGGGTGTCGCCGTCGTGTTCGGTCCGGTCGCGGATCCGGCCGGCGCGTGGGGCATCGCCGTGGTGGCGGCCGACGACGAGGAGGACGTGCGCGGCATCAGCGCGGCCGACCCGGTGACCCGGGAAGACCTCGGCACTGTCCACATCTATCCGATGCCGGGCGCGATCGCCCGACGTTCCTGATCCGGTGACGCGCCGGGCAGTCCCAGAATCAGGGTGCGTGCGGCCAGCGCGAGCACGCTCTGGGTCCTGACCGGCAATCCCAGGCGGTTCCAATGGAAGATCACGTGGTAGCTGAGGACATCACGCAGACCTCGGCTCAGTGTTCCCCCGCCGGCCGCGGCCCCGAGGCGGGCGCCGGCGTCGGCGAACGCGGCGGTCCACCCGGCGACCGCGGCCAGCGGGCCCGTTGCGCCAAGCAGCGGCCCGTCCGGTGTGGTGTCGGCGAGGAGGAGCCGTTTGAGGTCGTCGGCCATCGACGTCAGGCTCGATCTCGGAACATCGCCCGGGGACGGTCGCTCCTGGGCGACCCGGTGCCAGACATCGCCCTGTTCGTACCACTCCAGTCCTGCTGCGCGCAGCAGGGCGCCACACAACAACAGCGACAACTCACGGCGGCCAAGCACGGGTTCGCCGTCGCGGAGCACATCCAGAATCGCCTGACTGTCCACACAGAACAGGTCGTGTGCGATGTCCATGGCCGGTCCGCCGCCGAAAGCGGCTGTTTCCGCCTCATAGATTCCCGGCCACCAGCGGGCGATCCGGCGGTTGGCCGCGAGCTCGTCGAGTGCCGCGCGTAGGTCGTCGAGCACGGTCGGCCCGGCGCGAAGTCGCAGCCGCCAGCAGGGGTGTTTGCGGATGAACCACCAGGCTTCGGCCCGCCCCAGCAGCGGAGCGAGGTGGTCGACCGCGGTCTGTTCGGCGGTGCTCCAGTCGGTGAACTGGATGTGGACCTGCCACCAGCCCGTGGCGGCCTGACGGGTGAGGGCGTCGAGCCCTGCCTGCCGGTAGATCTCGACGGCGTCGGCGAGTTCCGCTGGGGCCAGCTCGTCCGCGGCCTCGGCCAGCGGGGTTCCGGTCAGTACTCTCAGCACGGCGCGCTCGGTGGCCCGCGCTAGTCGATCAGTAGGCATGCGTCCCATCCGGAGATCGGGGCGACCTGGTGGGCGGCGGTGTGCATGACGAGAGCTGTTCCCGCGGCGCCCTCCAGAAATCCGGGTCCCGCCGCGGGGCCGAGGTTCGCGGCGAGGCGCGGCAGGTGGCCGGCGAGTGCGGTGGCGATGACCTCGGTGGTCGCGTCGTGTGCCGCGCGCCAGACGGTGTGATAGATCCCGGCCCAGCCGTGACACAGCCCGCTGTCGGTCACGCTGGCCTGCTGTGCGGGATCGGCGAGGCAACCCAGCAGCGCCTGTTCGAACCGCCGCTGACGGTGTGCGTCGCCGGTAGCGATCCCGGCCAGCTGTCCCGCGCGGGCGATCCCCGGGGTGCCGTAGCACCAGCTGGGACGGGCCGGACCGGGCTGGCTTGGCCGGCCGCCGCGGTTATCGGCCAGGGTGAGCCACTCCGGCCACCACGGGCCGGTTTCGCCGTACTGCTCCCAGTCGTCCAACCACGCGCAGATGGTGGCGATCGCCTCCTGGTGCCCGGTCACGGTGATCCCGTGGCGCGCGGCCCTGCTCAGGAGCGCGAGCGGTCCGGCGATGCCGTGCGCGGCCCCGAGGTTGGCGTGCCCACCCGGATACGCGGCGGAGCGCCGTCGGTGCGGGTCATGGCCGACCCACCAGCCGGGCAACAGGTCATCGCCACGCCGCAGCGGACGGGTCAGCGCCACCAGGTAGTCGAGAATCCGTTCCAGCGCACTGCCAGCGGGGTCCCGGCGCAGCAGGAGCGCGCCGATCCCGCTCAGGCCGAAGAAGATGTCGTACTCGCGGAACGCCGGGAGCCGCCCGGCCGCGATGCGTGCCATCGCCGCGGTGGCGCGGTGGTGCGCGAGTGCGGTCACTGGTCCGTTGACGTCGGTGAGCGCGTCCCGGTAGTGCCCCGAGTCGCCCGCCGCCGCGGCGGCGAGCATGAACGTGATCGCCGGTGCGCCAAGATAGAGGCCGGTGTCGCTGGCGGAGCTGATCGGTCCGGCCACCGCGTGGGTGATCCAGCGATGGGCCTGTGCCCACGTCCCGTGCCCGGCATGGGCACGTTCGATGTGCAGCAGAGCGATCCCGGCGGCGCCCTTGCTGAGGGACTGCGGAGACCATGGCTCGCTCTCGTGGGGAGGTCCTGGCCGTGCCAGCTGGGTGGCACAGCGTTCGACGCACGCCGCGAGATCGGCGTGTGTGGTGACGCGGCCGGCCACTCAACCCTCCTGGCGGGCGGTGTGCTGGAGGGCGACGGTGCGTGCCAGCCGCAGGGTGACGCGCTCGCGCTCCGGCTCCACCGGGACGGCACGACCGTGGTGCAGGTGCAGCATCGAGCGCAGGACCGTCAGCGGGTCACGTTGCGGGGCAAGGCTTTCCCGGTAGGCGGTCAGCGCGACGCCGCGCGCGTCCCACGCGGCCAGCACGTCGTCTCCGCCGGGCAGGGACCGCAACGTCGTCCACGTGCCATGTGGATCGGCCAGCTCCAGCGTCCGCGCACGCAGTGCCGGATCCAGTCGCCCGTACTCCCGGGGAAGTTCGTCGACCAGCCAACCCAGGCCCGCGCGCGCGGACCCGGCGAAGCGCACCGCCAGGTCGACCAGACTGGCGGCGACGAGGGCCTGCGCGGAGACGTCCACGGTGGCGACCCAGCTGATCTGGCTGAGTGCTGCCGCCGAGTCGGCGGTGAACACCTGCTGTGCGCGTTCCAGTGCCCCACCGTGGCCGTAGCGTCCCGGTTGGGGCTCGTTGGTGGTCAACGTGAGCCGCGCGAGCAGCCGGTCGGCACGCAGCCTGTCGGCCCACGCGGTGATCCGTTCGGCGGCCTCGCCGTAGGCGGCCGGCGTCGGCAGGTAGACGGCGAGGTACTGGTCGGCCTCTGGCCGGCGCAGCTCACGATGCCGGCGGAACCACCAGCGCACCGCCCAGCCGTCCACGGTGTCGAGCAGACCGGGGAGGTGCTCGGTCAGGATTTCGTCGAAGCGCCCTGGATGCCCGTAGAGCTGCGCGCACAGGATCGTCGAGTTGCCAGGGGGTTCGTGCTCGACGGCACGTGGCGGGGCGGTGCCCGGTCGCGCGTCGGGGTTCATCACCAGCGGGAGGAGTAGCTCGTGGGCGCGCCCCAGCCAGCCAAGCTCAGCTGGGGCCGCTGTCTCGCGTAGTTCCAGGCGGCCCGCGCGTTCCAGGCGGGTGCGCAACAGCCACCGATGAAGGCGATGGCGGAGATCCACCGGTTGCCGGCGGTCGTGCTCGACCACGGCGACATGCTCGGGAACCCGCCACCTGTCCCGCCACAGATCCAGTCCGGCAGCCCACTCGGCCGCCGACGCCGTCCGGCCGGGGAGATCGCTGGCGGTGAGTAGCCACCGTGCCGGGGACAGCGTGGTACGGCGGAATCGGATGCGGGGAAGGTAGGGCAGCCGAGCCGCGGCACCGAAATGGAACGCCTGGTAGACCCCACACCGGGCGGTCGTGATCTCGGCGAGGAACCGCGCGAGCGGCGGGGTGTGCACACCGGCCTCGAGCGCGTGCGGGACGCGCGGCTCGACTCGCCTGCCGGTGGCCGTGTGCACGAGGTGGAACCGGTGATCGTCAGCCGTGACCCCGAGATCTGCCAACCGGAGGAGGCGCTCGTGCGGTTCGCGGTACTCGGCGACGGGGATGACGTGCGGTAACAGTTGTTCGGTGCGGGAGATGTTCTCGTTGCGCCGTTTGCGCGGCGCGAAGGACAGTTGGGCGGCGATGGCGGCCGGTCCAGTGGCGGCAAGGCTTTCCGCGATCAGGTCCCGGACGTCGGCGGGCAGCAGCTGGGCGTGGCGGCCCGCCATGCTGCTGCCAGGCCTGGGAGTCCCGGTCACCGTCAACGCGAAGCGTCCACGGTTCAACGCGGCGACGGACTCCGCACGAAGCTCCACGGCCACCTCGACCCGGGCCGGCAGGTCCACAATGTCCTCACGGTCACCGGAAGTCAGGTCCTTGATGACCTGATCGGTGAGGAGGATCTCGCCGCCGCCGTCCAGAGTGGCCCGTTGGATCAGCGCCAGCAGGGTCTCGTCGCGTTCGCTCACCTTGCGGGCGGTGCGCCCGAAGGCCGAACCGAGGTAGTCCGCGGGAAAGCCGAGCCCGCTGTCGGCGACCAGCGTCAACAACGGCACCAGCGCACCGGTTCCATAGCGTGCCCGGAACCGGTCGTGGTAGTCGCGCCAGGCCGGATATCCCCACGGATACGGCGAAAGGCGAAACAGGACGTCGACGGCGTCCTCGGCGTCCCGGGCAACCTGTTCTGGCAGTTGGACCTCGCAGTCCACCATCGTGTCGACGACCAGTGGCAGCCGCGTGGTCTCGCTCAGCGTTCGCATCCGTTCGATCACGGTCGCCTTCGGTGCTGTCGCGGCGCGGAGTTCCCGGTGAATCGCGAGTAGTTCCCGCACCGTGTCCCTGATCTCGGGAATGGCGTTGGCGTCGGCGGCGGTCAACTGGGCGCAGGCGTGGCCGAGCGGGTCCGGACAGGTCATCGGCGCCCACAGGTTGCAGATCAGCAGTCCGTTGGCGAGCAGACCGGCGATCAGGTCGTCGATGCGGTCCGCCGCGGCGGGAAACTCGTCCAGTAGGAGCGCGTGTAGCTCGCTGACGCGCACCGGTTCGCGCGCGGCGGTCACAGCGGCGCGCACCGGGCGACTGTGGCGTATGGACACCTCGATCGGGGCCAGCTCGGCAACGGACTCCGTGGCGTGGCCGTCCGGTGTTGGTCCCGGTGCCACGAACCGTGCGCCGCGCACGGCACCGGCGTCGTTGGCGACCACGGACAGCCGTGCCCGTAACTGTTGGCAGCTGTGTAACTGACGTAGCACGTCGCCGAGCCAGGCCGTGTCCGCGCGCACCGTCGTGCGGTGTTCGTTGCCCCACCGCACCGACGCGTTGGCTCCGGCCCTGGCGGCGGCGACCCCGGCGAACAGACCGAACGGCGTCGGCCGGCGTTGCCAGCGAAGCAGATAGGACGCCACCGCGAGTACGGCTCGACGGATCGCCCTGGCGTCCTCTCGGTCACCGTTGGCGGTGCCGGCCACCAGCTTGTCCACCTGCCGGACCAGTGCGGGGCTCGCCACCCCCAGCGCGCCGCGAACGTCCGCGCGCTGCCACAACGACGACAACCACGCCAACCCGTTTCCGTTGGCGTCGAAGGACAGTGTCGGGTCGTCCGGTAGCTCCAGCCCGCCAGGGTCAGTGCTGGCGCGCAGCAGTGCCGCGCCGTTCCACCGGTACATCGCTGATGATCTGACGGCCACTTCTCGCCTCCATGAGGACCGCGCGGCACACCGCTGCCGGTGCGCCGGCTTGGCGCACCGGCAGTACGTTGTTCAGGACGGGGCGTCCGCGAACGAGTTGCAGGCGCTGGCGTCGCCCGCGCAGGTGTTGCCGCAGCCGTCATCGGTGGGGCAATCACCCATCACTGGGCCGTAGGCCACGACAACCCGCACGTCCAGCGCGAACTCGTCGATCTCCGGCATGGGGCACACTCCTTATTCGGTGGGGCGAACCGGGACTGCCTGACCGGCCGGGGCGATCGCCACCTGCGGCCAGGAGATCGTGATCCGGCTGTGTTTCTTGTCGATGACACGTTCGGCCGCCAGCCGGGCATCGGGAGTGCCATGTGGATAGACGCGGATCTGCGGGCCCGGTCCGCGGCGGTGGTCCCGTGCCCAGATCCGAAGCTGTTCGGCCACTTCCTCGGCGAGTTCGATCGCGTGCGAGCCGAAGGCGTGCACGCCGAACTCGACCTCCGTCTGGTCGGCGGTGTCGCGGGTCGTGACGTAGGCGAGGTTGCCGCCGGAGATCGCCGCCGCCGCGGCCGTGTGCCGGCCAGGGGGAGTGATGAGGCCGGTGTCGCGCTCGCGGTCGACCACGACGCGGCAGAACCCGGGAAGCACGGTGGCCAGCCACATCTGCGCGGTGGCCCACGGCTCGAACCGTCCGATCGTGGCCCCGCTCCACACTTCCACTCTCGGCGTGTCCAACACGCCCTGGTCGAGGTTGAAGCCAGCCGGGGGCGCGTCGTCGAAGCGGAGGGTGACTTCGCCACCGCGCATCACCAGCAACGTGCTCTCGTGCACCCCTGCACCCCGGATGGGGACAAACCCGAACAGCTTCGATGACCTGCTGATCAGGCATCCGTCGGCGCGGTCGAACGCGATCGTGCGCGACAACCCGCGCAGCGACAGGGGAACCACCAGACGTCCGCGGTCGGTGAGCTGGTCGACCCACGCCGGCGGAATGTCCCAGACGCCGGCGGTGACCAGAATCCGGTCGTAGGGCGCATGCTCGGGCACCCCGTGCTCGGCGTCGGCACGCACGACGTTCACCCGCGGGTACCCGGTCCTGGCCAACAGCAGGCTGGCCCGGTCGGTGATGTCCTGGTCGATGTCGACCGTGGTGACCTGGCCGGTCGTCCCGACGAGCTCGGCCAGCAGCGCGGCGTTGTATCCGCCGGAACCGATCTCCAGAACCCGCATGCCGGCCGTGATCTCCGCCTGCTCCAACATGTGGGCCTGGAGCTGTGGCGAGGACACGGAACTGATCGAGTTCCCGTCCTTGTCCCGTTTGATGACCACTCCGTTGTAGGGGTGGTACACGTCGTCCAGGCACACGCCCGGGACGAACGACTCCCGGGGAACTCGGCGCATGGCTGCCGTGACCTGCGCCGAGACGATCGTGCCTTCGGCAATGAGGTCGTCGACGACCTTGTGGCGCACGCGAGTGGCGCGCTCGGAATCGACGGAATCGTCATTTGTGGTCATATCAGTCACCGCGTTGTCGTCATTGTGGTCGTCGTGATGACCAGTGCGTGGTGGGTGCCAGCACGCCGGTGGCGCACAACACATCGTACCGACTTGGTGACCCTCCGCAATACGGCGGGAGTTAACTCTGTGGCGGTGGTACGGAGAGTGATGCAATCGGGCGTTGTTCGATCGCGCACGAGTGACGGGTGACATTCGCTGCCGGCGAGAGTTGCTCGCGGGCAACCGGCGAGTTGATGGGTGTTGGTGAATTCGGGCAGATTTCTTGGTTTCTCCGAAGAATGGCTGGCCAACGGCCGTTCGGCTGGTGCGTGGCCGGGATGTCGGCGACGCGACAGTTGTTCGGCGATGACCCCCATCGAGGTGCCTCCGACCTCAGCGATGTCCCTCGGTTCGACTGAGTATCGCGGCAATTGACACAATGTTTCATCCGCCAGATGGTTGGCAGATTAGTGATATCTCGGTGGGGCCACCGTGTCCGGTTTATGACCGGTCAAAGTGCCCCGAAAGATTCCCTGTGGTGGGGCCCAGGGGCGCGTAGGCGATGCCCCTCTGGTTACCGGCCCGCCTGCTGACGACTGGATCTTGCGACGCCCGATCGGGTTGGACAAAGCCGTACGTGCGGCTGGCCCGCCGCGGTGAACGATTGAGGAAAGTTCCGGGGTACCGACCGTGGCCCGTCCGCCAACGGTCGTGTGATTGTGGGGAACAAGGATCACACGGCCGTTTGGGGGCAAGAGATGACCGACAGCCGAGACTGGCAGTCGCGGATCGCCGAGGACGCGCGTCGTTACCGGGAGTTGCACGAGCGGCTCTCCCGGCTGGCGATCTCGGAGTCGTCACCGGACGGGGCGGTGCGGGTGACCGTCTCCTCCGCCGGTCTGTTGACCGACCTTGTGGTGCGGGAAACGGCGCGCGATGTCGGCAACCAGGTGCTGGACTGTGTCCGCAGGGCGCAGGCCAGGATCCCGGATCTGCTGCGACGGACGGTGACGGAACTGGTCGGCACGACCGACTCGAACGCGCACCTGATCGTGACCGAAGCCCAAGAGCGGTTTCCAGCACCGCCCCAGTCCGCGCAGCGCGGGTGGGGGCCGGCGGAGATCCGGTTCACCGTGCCGGAAGACCTACCGACGCCGCCGGCCCGTGCCACCACCACCCCCACGCGGCCGCGGCAGGCCAAGGAAGAGACGTGGGACGAGGAGCGCTCGGTACTGGTGGAGGCGTGAAACGATGCCAACGGTTGACTCGTTCGAGGTAGCTGACGCGGCGCTGAACGATCACGCGCGTGGCGTGACCGGTCTGGCCGACGAGTTGCGCGCGGCGTTCGACATCGCGGGCAGGGTCACGTTGACCTCGGGGACGTACGGACAGTCCGGCGAACAGGTCGTCTCGCTGCTCAACGCGGTAGCCGAGGCCGCGGAAGAGGTCGTCCGCAGCGGGATCGACGCGCTGGACGGCGCCGCGACCGAACTGCGCGCGAGTGCCACCACCTACACCGACAGGGACACCGGTGCGGCAACCTCCTTCACCGGAGTCAACGGGGAACGCGCATGAGAACCACCGACGACACCGCCAGCAAACAGGGTGGCACCGGCGCGGTCGCGTCGGCGCAGGCGCTGCGCGACACCGTCGACGGCGGTGGTTGGATCGCCTCCGGCCTGAACGTCGAGGCCGGCCTGACGGCGTTGAGCGCGACGATGCGGCCCGTCGACGCCGTGGCGAAGGCCGGGCTGCCCTGGCTGACGCCCAAAGTCCAGCCACTACAGGAGGTCCTGGACCGGCTCGCCGGAAACGCCTCGGTGCTCCGGACCTTCGCCGATGCCTGGCAGCGGGTGTCTCCCACGGTTGAACAGGTCGGCCAGCAGTTGACCCGCACGTCGTCGGCCACGGCCGGACAGTGGCAGGGAGTCGCGGGGGACAGGTATCGCGGTCGCGCGGCGGAGATCGCCGACGTCCTGCACGGTTCCGCCACGACGTTCGCCGCGCTCAGCGCCGTCGCCACGCGCATGGGCGAGGTGGTGGCCGGCGCGCGAACGCAGGTGAACGAGCTGATCACCGATCTGGTCAACCGGCTGGTCTCGTATGTCGGACAGGCCACCGCCGCCGAGGGCGGTGTCACCTCGAACGTGATGGCCCAGGCCACCAGCATGGTCAGCTCGTACACCGGTCCGATCGCGGACATCGAGAGCAAGCTGGCGCAGACCGTCAGCAACCTCGAACCACTGCTCACGGGGAACAACACCACCGGCGACACCCGGGGCATCACGAAGGACTCGGGCGTCCAGTACGCCTATCTGCATCCCGACCACCGCAATCCCATGAGCAAACACGAGCGGATTCTGGAGAGCGGCGGTGGCGGTGGCGGCAGTGCCGGGGTGTCGCTCGCGGCGCTCCTCGCCTGGCTACGGAAACTGTTGCTGGGCGAGTCGAAAGCCATACCGCCCGCCACGCCGCCCGGTCAACAGCCCGGTGACACCCCCACGGCCACACCCCCGGGGACGCCGTCGAATCCGGACACATCCCCCGCCACGCCACCTGTCCCGCAGCCGGGGACACCACCCATCCAACAACCGGGCACACCGGAAACACTCCCGCGGCCTGGCGACACACCTCCCGCGCGACAACCAGAAGCGCCAGCCGTTCAGGAACCGGGCACGCCGCCGCGCCAACAGCCGGCCACCCCCGCGATCCCGCCGCCCGGTGACACGCCAGGCCAACAACCGGGTACCCCGCCCACCCCGCGGCCGGGAACACCCGAGACCACCCCGCCCCAGACGCCACAGGAGGGCAGCCCGCCCCAGATGGCCGACCCGCCGGCCAAGGACCAGCCAGAACCGCCGGCGCCGAAAATCAGCGACGAGGAGCGGAGAAGGCAGGAAGACCTGGCCTGGGGAGGACTCGAGGAGTCGACTCCCCAGCCGCTGGACGATGACGAAATAGATCAACGGTTCCGGCAGAACAGCGATGGCGTGGTGCCCTCGCAGGAGCGGCCGGCTCAAGTGGTAGGGGAGGACTGGGTAGTGCGCAATACAGTCTCCTCGGAGAAAGAGCTCCTGGAGAAACTGGGAGTACCTGGTGCCTCAGTCGAGCATCTTGGGCGCACGAAAGATGAAAAGCTTATTGCCCAAGGTTTCACCGAGGCTTACCAGGTGCTGGACAAAAATGAGATCTATCGGACATTTTTCTCGAACAAGGCTGGCACGAGGCTGACTTTCCCGCACGGGTCATCTGCGAACGATTGATCGTCCGTCATTCGCGCTTCCGGAAAACCCAGGTCCAGAAGCGCCACGAAATCGGGTTGCTCAGTCGAATCCAAGCCAGGGTGAATCTGGGGAAGAACAGCAAGATCCCAACGATGATGATGGCAACCGGCGCCATGATCAGCGGGCTTTGGACGGCTGAGGTCACAGCGGACGCGGTGCCCGTGAGGAGGATCGCGTCCTGATCGCAGTCGATGGTGATCTCGGTCGAGGATCGGGTGCTGTCGGCCCAGTTGAGTGAGCGGTACTGCGGCTCGCCGTCGGCGTCCAACACCTCGCATTCTGTGGTGCCGGGCTCCTGCGGGCCAGGTCGCTTGTGCACGGACGCCTGTTCGCCGGCCGGCCAGACACCTGGCCGGCCGGGACCGATGTCCTGGCCGCCGGCCAGGAATACCAGCCCGGTACCAACCATGACGACGAGTGCCGCTATCCCCCCGATCAGCAGGGTCAACGACGTTCGCCGCAACGGTTTGCGTTGCCGAACCGGCTCGTCCGGTTGCTCACTCACCACTGGTTCCTGTCGTCAACTCAACGCCGCGATCGTCATGGTTGCTGCCCGGTCCGCACGCTCGCAGCCCGGACCGTCCGCGTCGGGGTCGTGCGCGGCATTGGTGATGGCCACCGACGCGTTGTCGGCGACGCCCAGGAAGATCTTGCAGGAACCGGACTTTGACGTCAGGTCGTCCCGCGCTCGGATCACCGGATAGCCGTCGACGCTGTCGGTGGTCCACTGCGAGCAGTCCAAGGTGTTGCATTTGGCGTACTGGTCGGCGAGCCCTTCATCACCGAAGACCACGAGCTGTAGAAAGTTCAAAGGATCTGTGCGTTCCGTGTCAACGTGTAGGTAGCAGATCTTGTAGTCCGGGAAGTACTCGGGGACAGGAGTTGGTAGACCGAGTTCGCGACGTTGAGAGTCGTCAAGAAGCGCGCAGGGGTCGGCGGCGAACGGGCTCACGTCAAGTGGTTGCGCGACCGGTGGAATCTCCAGCGACGCGGGTGCCGGAATGGTCGTCTTCGTCGGCGACGGTGTCGACGATCGTGCCTCGCCTGATCGTTCCGAGCATCCGGACGCGGCGATCACCAACGCCAGCACCACGCCGAGTGTCGATGTCACCCTCATCGTGGTCGGCCTCCGCCCCGGTTTTTGAGCACGCTGCGGGTGAACGGCTCGTCCTCGTCCTGCGGCCGCGCCTTCTCGGCGGCCCGCTCGTTGGCCGCCCGCTCAGCGGCCAGCGCGTCGAACGTCGCACCGAAATCGAAGTCCCGCATCGCCTGGACACCACGTTGGAGATAGTCGGAATAGGCCCCGGTGGAGCCCACCGTGCGCCAGGACATGGTGCCATCGGCGATACCGGAGCCGATCTCTCTGGTCATCGGGTCGTCGCTGGCCTGCATCTCCTTGAGCAGTAACTCTTCGAGCTTCTGTTCGTCGCCGGCGACGGACTCGAACTTGGTGCCCTTCGCGAGCTGGATCAGTGCGTTCAGGTTGGCGGGAATGTGATCGCTCATCGGTTCTACCTCGGCAGGTTGAGTTGGCGAGAGGGCATGCCGGGCAACGAGAGTGGCCCAGGACTGGCGAACCCGCCCTGGGCGGCTTTGAGCGCGCTGGTAGCGGTGGCCAGATTGCTGACGATGCCGAGCAGATTCTCGATTCCCTCGACCACTTTGCTGATTCGGTATCCGGCATAGAATACCGCACCCACCGCGAACGGCGTGCCGACTCCGGTGGCCGCCGCACCCCCGCCTACGGCACACGCGGCAGCGGCTGAGATCGCAGCGTCCATGATCGCGCTGAGCACCCCCACAGCGGCATCGCGGAGGTTCACCATATCTTCCGATGCTTCGACGTATTGCTGAGCGAGGGCGTCGATCGGGCGCCAGGCGTTGTCCACGTCAAACCGGGTGGCGAGGTTTATCAGATGGAAGGTCGCGCCGTCGCCGGCGTTGCCCTGCCAAACCTGTTCGGTTCCCTGCGCGGCCCACTGGATGTTGAGCCCGATGTCATTCAGCGCGCGACCGACGTTGCGGAGGATGTCAGCGGCGGCTCGCGCACCGGCCCAGTCGCCGACGAACTCCTCGGCGAGTTCCTGCATCGGGTTGAAAGGCTTGTCCAGCCAGCCTAACCAGACCGCGACCTCACTGACGAGTTGGATCGCCGCACAGACATCGCTGGACATACTGGGGATGTCCCACCAGGCAAGCGTGCCCAACAACTCGGCGGTGTAGTCGTGCGGTTCGTTCAGGTGGTCGGTCGGCGCGGTGATGTCGGCGAACCGTGCCGAACCTTCGGACTCGAGGTCGACGTAGTTGTTGTTGTCCTTGTACTTCGGGATGTCGAAGTCCGAGTAGGTGGCGTCCAGGCTCGCGGCCGAGTTGGCGTCTGTTCGTTCGTAGTAGGCCGCCGACTCGGAGACGGCCTTGGACGTGTCGGACACCATGGGGCCGGCGACCTTGTCGAGCCAGTCCGACAGCGTCCGGTACGCCGCCTGGTGCCCGTCGAGGCATCCGCCAAGGTAGCCGGTACCGCCCTCGAAGTTCTCCATCTTCGCCAGGTAGATGGCGACCTTGCCCAGGTCGGCGTGGGCACGATCAAGCGTCCCGGCGAGTTCCCGGAGCGCGGTAGGTTGAACGTCGAAGTCTGCCACTGTCGATCCCCCAGTTGAAGTTCCCCGTACGCTGGACCAACTGGCGATGCTAGCGGGCGGCCCTGGGTGCTTCGCTCCGCGGCTGACCAGTCGCCGAAAATCGGTTACGCCATCCGCGAGGCGCGACCTAGAGTCTGCCTAATGGATCTGACCAGAGTTGCTGTGCCGCATACCCTTGCCCACCTGAAGCCGCTATTGCCGGCGCCGCCAGCGCGTGTTCTTGAGGCCGGTTGTGGTCGTGGTCACCTGGCCGTCGCGTTGGCGGAGTTGGGTTACGCGGTCACCGGTGTGGATCGCAACGCGGAGATGGTCGCGGCGGCGGGTGAACTCGGTGTGTCCGTTGTCCAGGCGGACGTGCACGACGTCTCCGGCGAGTACGACGTCGTGCTGTTCACCCGTTCCCTGCACCACGCCGAGGATCTGGATGACCTCCTGGGCCATGCCGCCACGTTGCTCGCGCCGGGCGGGCAGGTCATCATCGAGGAGTTCGCCTGGGAGCGGGTGGACCACGCCGCCGCCGGCTTTCTCCACGACAACCGTGCGCTGCTGGTCGCCGCTGGTCTGCTTGACGCCGAGATCCCGTCCGGTGACCTGCTCGAGGCCTGGGTGGCCGGGCACGACTTCCTGCACCAGGGATCCGCCATGCTCACCGCGTTGCGCCGCGTCGGCGGCGAGCTGACCACTGTGGACACTGCGATGCTGTGGCGTTTGGTCGACGGCCGCGGCGGTGTGTGGACCGAGCCGGGTGCCCGTGCGGCCGATGCGCTCGATGCCATTCGCGTGGCCGAGGAACGACGTATCACCGGTGGCGCACTGCCTTCCGTCGGTCTCATGGCATCTGTCCGCCGGTGATACCCGTCTCTGCCGGCTCCTCGATGTCGGCAAGGACGCCGAACGACTCGTCGATCGCGGCGTGTCGCGCGGCAACGTCAAGGAACCAGCGCTCGACGGGGTAACCACGGTCAGCCGGCAGGCGGCCATGGTCTCGTTGCCGACCCGCGCATCGAGCCACACCGCAGCGTGGTGGCCGTCGGCGACGATGCGGCGGGCGTGCAGGTGCCAGTCGCCTGGGTACTCCTGGTTGAAGCGGAGGAAGGTCGACTTCCCGTGGAGGCGTTCTCTGGTCTGGGGCATCTCGTACACCACGTCGTCGGTCAGCAACGTCCGCAGGCCGTCCCAGTCGCGCCGTTCGGTGCGGGTGACGTACTCCTGGGCGGTGCGGCGGGTACGGGTGGTCTCGTCCATGGCTGGACGTTATGGCTTGGCACCGACGGTTCCGGGTTCTTGGCGAGCCGTCTCGGTGGCGAGTTCGTCTCGGTAGCGCTGTGCGCATCGGGCTACGAGGGTGCGGATGTCGTCACGCCAGCGCTGTTCGGACGCGTTTGCCGGCTGGTCGGTCGGGGCTTCCAGTGCGGTGCGGTAGGCATCGAAGTAGGCGAGCAGCTGTGCGGTGCTCGGGTAGTCCCACTGGGGGTCGTGCCACAGGAAGTGGATCACTATGTCGCTGAAGTCGTCGTGGGCCGGCCATGGGGGGACCAGCCAGCGGTCGGGGTTGTCGGGGTCGCGGACGCCGGTGGTGGTCGTGTCGGGCATGAGGTCTCCTGGCTGCTGTGGCGCCTGATAAATTGCTTGTTGTGCGCTCGCTGAATCCTGTGGCCGGTTGGCAGGTTGGACAATCCGCTTGCTTACGCGCAACGGGTGACATCGACTTCAACTCGGTAACTCTTCGCTGTTACCGGCCGACAATCCTGGAGATTCACGGTGGTGCGCACTCCCAAGGCACGAGCGCTCGGTGGCGCGCTGCGGCAGGCCCGCGAGGAGAAGGGTCTGTTGTTGCGTGAGCTTGGCGTGGCGATAAGCAAGGACAACGGGGTGATCTCCCGTTGGGAGACCGGCGCGCGGACGCCGAAACCCGAGCAGGTGGCGCAGATCCTGAGCACCCTGGGGGTGACGGGTGATCGTTATGACGAGATCATGACGTTGGCGTACGGCACGAACGAGTCGCAGTGGGTGGCGACCACGTTGCCGGAGCAGAAGCAGCAGATGGTCGCTTACGTTGACTGGGAACAGAACGCGAGCCGGATCGTGGAGGTGGCGCCGCTGTTGGTGCCGGGGATCCTGCAGACCGGCGACTACGTTCGGGCGATCATGACCGCGCCTGGGGTGCCGGTCGGTGAGGTGGCGTCGCGGGTCACGACGCGGATCGGGCGTCGCGAGGTGATCACCAGGCAGCAGCCGGCGGAGTTGCTGGTGTTGCTCGGGCGGGCGGCGCTGAACCAGGGCATCGGCGGTCGTCAGGTGATGATCGGCCAGCTCGCCCACCTGCTGGAGATGGCCACCCGACCCAATGTCGACCTGCGTATCGTCCCTGACGACGCCGGCTGGCACCCGGGGTTGGAAGGCGCGTTCGCCCTGATCGAGAAGAAGAGCCCGCCGGTCACCGATTCCATCGTCTTTGTGGAGACTCGCCGATCCGAACTCATACTCCACGAACCCGGCGACGTGAACGCCTATCAGTGGGCGGTCGACCAGATCATAAAGGTGTCCCTGCCGCCGGAGATGTCTGTGAGTTACATCGCCGACCTCCGCACTCGAATGGAGAAACGCCGTGGAAAATCATCCCGTCTGGCGCAAGTCGAGCCGTAGTCAGAACGGTGCGAACTGTGTCGAGTTGTGTGACACGCTTGACCTGGTGCGTGATTCGAAGAACGTTGCTGGTTCGGCGTTGCGTGGGAACGTGCCGGATCTGCTGAACGCCATTCGGGCAGGCCGGTTCGATCGCTGGTAGCCGGCGCAGTTGTACTCGTCGACGCACCGGCCCGGGTCAACTCTCCTGCTGGCCGCGACGCTGACCTCGTCCGGTTCCAGTCGCAGGCGCGAAGTAGACGTAGGGCCGGATGCGCACCCCGCAGACGGTTTCGAGTATGGTGGGCGGCGCACGCGAGCTACCGGAGGAGGTGAGTCCCATCAACGTTGTCAGGTTGGGTGCTCCCTCTCCGCACGCTGCACGGTCGCTCTGAGACAGGTGGCCGGGAGCCCCGTAGGCATCCCGAAAGGTCCACCTTCATGCACGTCATCTCCCAGTCGACGACCGACGGCGTTCTGGAACGCCGCTTCACCCTCGGCGAGATCCCCGGCGTCTGCTGGTCCCCGGCCGGCGCGACCACGCCGCGTCCGCTGGTCCTGCTCTGCCACGGCGGCGGTCAGCACAAGACCGCGCCGCCCGTGCTGGCGCACGCCCAGCACCTCACCACCGTCCACGGCCTGGTCACGGCCGCCATCGACGTCCCGGGAGCAGGGGACCGTCCGATGCCCGACGAGTGCGCGCGGCTGCTCGCGACCGCGAGAGAACGTATGGCCGCCGGCGAGTCGCCGGCTGCCGCCATCGCCCCGTTCAACACCGCCGTCGCGGCCAGGGCGGTCCCCGAGTGGCAGTCTGCGCTGACCGCGCTGCACCAGCTCGACGAGGTGGACGAGACGGCTCCGGTCGGCTACTGGGGCGTGTCTCTTGGCACGGCGGTCGGTGTTCCGCTACTGGCCGCCGAGGCGAGGATCGGCGCGGCCGTTCTGGGGTTGGCCGCCCACGAGCACCTGTCCGCGTACGCCGACAAGGTCACGGTGCCGGTGCTTTTCCTGCTGCAGTGGGACGACGAGTTGGTGCCCCGGTCCTCGGCGTTGGCGCTGTTCGACGCGTTTTCGTCCCCGGAGAAGACTCTGCACGCCAATCCCGGCGGACACCGGGCGGTCCCGACGGCCGAACTGGAGCACGCCGGCCGTTTCCTGGCCGGTCGTACGTAGCCGTGTTACGTGGCCAGCCGGGCGATTGAGCCGAGCTCGAGAGCGACCCACAGCGCGCCGTCCTGGCCGAGCGTGATGCCGTGCGGTTCGGCGGCCGGGTTGGGCAGCGCGCGGGTCTCGATGTCTCCCGCCTGGCTGACCCGGCCGACACGGCCCGCACCCCATTCGGTGAACCAGCAGCACCCGTCCGGGCCCGCGGTGATGGCGTGTGGTCGCGCGGCCCGGTCGGGCAGCGGGAACTCGGTGATCCGCCCGTCGGTGGTGATGCGGCCGAGTTGGCCGGCGGCGATCTCGACGAACCACAGTGCGTCGTCGCCGCCACGGGTGATGCCGACCGGGCCGGCGCCGGCCGTGGGCAGCGGGTGGACGGTGACCGCGCCGTCGGTGGTGATCCGGCCGATGGCGTTGGCCTGGTTCATGGTGAACCACAGCGCGTCGTCGGGGCCGTCGGTGATCATCGAGGGGAAGGTTCCCGTCGAGGGGAGCGGGAACTCGGTGACGGTTCCGTCGACGGTGACGCGACCGATCCGGTCGGTGTTCATCTCGGTGAACCACAGTGCCTCGTCCGGCCCCGTCGTGATGCCGAACGGCGCGGCGTCGGGGACGTCGAAGCTCGTGTGCACGCCGTCGGTCGTGACCCGGCCGATCCGGTGCCCCTGCGACTCGGTGAACCACACCGCCCCGTCCGGCCCGGTCGTCACGATCGACGGCCGGCCCGTTGGCGGGTCAAGCTGGTAGGAGGTGTACTCGCCGTTCAGTGCCATTCGGGCGATCCGGCCGTGATGTACCTGGGTGAACCAGATCGCGCCGTCGGGCCCCGCGGTGATGCCATACGGTCCCGAGCCCGGCTCGTGAACCGGGAACTCCACGATCGACGCCGCCAGCTCGTCCGCCACGTAACCCTCCCCGCCTGATCTTGGCTCCAGGGTAGGTGGACGGGCCGGTTTCCACGCAGCGAAGGGTCCCTTCGCTGCACTGGGCGCAGTGAAGGGACCCTTCGCTGCGTTCGTTCGTTACCCCACCACCGGGGGGCGTCAGGGTGTGGTTAGTGCTGCTGTTGGGGTCATCTGTGAGGCGCGGACGGCTGGGTACAGGCCCGCCAGCACGCCGACGACCAGCGCGGCGCCCACGCCGCCGAACGCGGCGACCGGCGGGATGGTGGCCGGCCAGTCGCGGGCGGCGGCGTAGCCCGCGGCGCCCAGCACCCCCAAGGCCACCCCGGCCAGTCCGCCCAACAGGCACAGCACCACCGACTCGGTGACGAACTGGGTGCGGATCTGCCCCTGGGTGGCGCCCAACGCCCGCCGCAGCCCGATCTCACGGCGGCGTTCCAGCACGGAGACCACCATCGTGTTGGCCACGCCGACCCCGCCGACCAGCAGTGCCACCCCGGCCAGTCCGAGGAACAGCCCGGAGAACGTGGTCTCCGCGATCCGCTTGGCCGCCAACGCGTCCGACGGGCGGCTGACCGCGATCCGCGCCGGGTTCTCCGGGAACACGGTCGCCGCCAGGACCGACCGGACGGCCGTCAGCTCCGGCTCCAGCGCCCGCACGTACACGACCGTCGGGTGGCCGTCGAAGGCGAGCCAGGTGCTCGCGGCCGACCAGCCGACGAGCACCGCGCGCTCGACGTCCGGCGCCAGCGGGATCGGCGCGAGCACCCCGACGACGGTGAACCACCGGTTGCCCAGCCACACGGTGGGCGCGGGCTCACCGCGCCGCAGCTCGGTGATCCCCAGGCGGGTGGCGGCCTGGTCGCCGAGCACCACGACGGGCAGCGCGGCGTCGCCCTCGTTCAGGTAGTGCCCGGAGGCGACCCGCGCGCCGATGACCGGCAACAGGTCGGTGCGCGCGGCGAGCACGGTGAGCCCGGAGGACTGTTCTGCCGGGATGCGGTCGGAGCGCCGGACCTGGGCGTGGGTGTTGGCGACCGCGCTGGTGTGTTGCACGGGACCGATCCTGGCCGCCATCGCGGCGGCATCGGCCGGCACCGGCGGCAGTTCCTGGGTGCGTTCGTCGAAGACGGCCTGGGCCTGGAGCAGGTTGGTGCCCAGCGCGGACAGTTGGTGGTCCAGAGCGCGCTGGCTGGAGGCCGGAATGCCCACGACGACCACCAGCGTGGCGATCCCGATCGCGATGCCCAACGCGGCGAGCACCGCGCGCAGCGGCCGGGTCCTCGGCCCGACCAGACCGAGCCCGAGCAGGTCTCCCGGGCTGAGCCGGACCGGCCGGGTCGGGTCGTCGGTCATCGGAGAACTCCTTGGAAGGAATGGGAGTCGTGGTGGATCCGGCCGTCGCGCAGCGCGACCCGGCGGGGGAGGGCGGCGGCGATGTCGCGGTCGTGGGTGATGACCGCGATGGTGGTGCCGGCGCGGTTCAGTTCGGTGAGGACGGTCAGCACGGCCTGGCCGTTGGTGGTGTCGAGGGCGCCGGTCGGCTCGTCGGCCAGCACGATCGCCGGCTCGTTCACCAGCGCGCGGGCGATGGCCACCCGCTGCTGTTCGCCGCCGGAGAGTTGGTGGGGGCGGTGGGCCAGTCGTTCGGCCAGGCCGACTCTGGCCAGCGCGGCGGCCGCGCGGGCCCTGCGGTCGCGGCGGGGCACGCCCGCGTACAGCAGCCCGGTGGCCACGTTCTCGGCCGCGGTCAGCCCGTCGGCCAGGTGGAAACGTTGGAACACCAGGCCGATCCGGCGGGCGCGCAGCGCCGAGAGCCGGCGGTCGGACAGGCTGGACACGTCCTGGCCGTCGATCTCGACCGTGCCGCTGCTGGGCCGGTCCAGGGTGCCCATCAGGTGCAGCAGCGTCGACTTGCCCGACCCGGACGGGCCGACGATGGCCAGCAGCTCACCCGGCTCGACGGTCAACGACACGTCGTCCAGGGCTGTCACGTCGCCCGGGTAGCTCTTGCTCGCGTGCCGCACGGCCAATGCCGGGGTCACGACGCCCGCACCACCCGCGTGCCCTCGGTCAGGCCATCGCCGGTGACCTCGACCAGGTCGCCGGCGAACAGGCCGGTCCGCACGCCCACCAGGCGGGTCTTCCCGTTCGCCGGCACGACCTGCAGCGCGTAGCCGCCCTCGCCGAGGCCGAGCAACGTGGTCACCGGCACGGCCAGCACCCCGGTGCGGGACTCGGTGACCACCGTGATCTGCACCGGGCCGGAGTCGACCTTCGCGACCGCGGCCTGGTCGTCGAGCGTGACCGCCGCGACCGCGGCCTGGTCGCCGCCGTCTGGACCGGCCGACTCCGTCGGCTGGTTGGTGACCGCGCCGACCGTGCCGGCGGTGTGCACCCCGCCGGGCAGCGTCAGCGTGACCTTCGTGCCCGGCTTGACCACGGCCGTGTCGAGCTGTTGGGGGTCCAGGGGCGCGGTGACGGACCGCTGCTGGGAGGTGTAGGCGAACAGTTCGGCGTCCGCCGGCGCGCCCGGCTGGACCGACGTCGAGTCGATCCGGACGCTGCCGGGCAGCACCACCGCGTCGCCCGCGTCCAGCACGCCGGTCTCGGGCAGCCCGGTGTTCTGCTGCCAGCGTTTCAGGGCGGCGTGGGTGTTGTCGCCGAACTCGTCGTCGCGGCCGGGGTCGCGGTAGCCGAGCTCGCGGAGGTTGTCGATCAGCTCCGCGACGTCCGGGCCGGGGGGCACGCCCGGCTTGATCGTGCGGTAGAGCGGGGTGTCGCCGAACAGCAGCGGCACCGGCTGGGCGTTCACCGCGTACAGCTCCTCGCCTCGGCCGACGACCGTGCCGACCGAGGGCAGGCTGGTGACGGTGCCCGGTTTGCGGCCGGTGAACGTCGTCGGGGTGCCGAACCCGAGCGTGCCGCTGATGGTGACCGAGTTGGTCAGGTCGCGCCGCTCGACGGCCACGGTGTCCGCCGCGGCCGGGCGGGTCGGTCCCTGGTCGGGCGGCGGTTCGGTGAACCGGCTGTAGGCGAACACCCCGGCGGCACCGAGCACCAGCACCGCCGCCAGAACCGGCAACACCCAGCGCCGTACCGCCACCCCGGATTCAACAGTCTTGGTTGCGCTGGGGAGTTGTGTTCCGGTTTCGGCCGTTTCTGTGGCTGGGTCGCGTTCCGTTCCCCTTGGGTGCGGTTGGGAGGTGGGCGGCTTCTGCTGGTGGCTCAACGGTTTGTCTGTTCCTTCTCGCAGGTGCCTATCAGGCTGAGGCCCTTGGAGATCGACTCCTGGTCGTTGTTCTGGCCGCCGAAGGACAGCACGCGCCGGTCGTCGCCGGGGGTGGCCGGTTCCTCATCGACATAGCGGACGCCCTTGTCCCGCAGGCACTGCACGACCGCGTGCAGGAAGTCGGCGGACTCCGGGTTGGCGATGTCGTACTCCCAGGGCGGCAACGGTTTCGTGGGCAGGCAGGCGGTCTCCGCCGCCGCCATCTCCTCCGGGGTCCCCGACCGACGCGGTGCCATCTCGGCGTCTCCCGCGATCGCGCCCTTGCCGCCGAGGTGTTCGGACAGGCAGTCGTTGTAGGCCTGGTTCTGCTCGATGAGCTCGTCGTTGGTCATGTCCAGCCGCTCCCTCGGGCGGCTCGGGGGCGGCGCCACGCTGGACACCGACGTCGGGGCCGACCCCGTGGTCTCCAGGGTCGCGACCTTGTCTTCCTGGTCGGGGGGTGGCGTCGAGCAGCCGGCCAGCATGATCAGGACGGCGAGCCCGGCGACGCGCAGGACTGGGTTCATGTGGTCCAAGGGTGGTCCGGCGATGTCCAGATCCTCTTCGGGCGGTGTTCAGGAATCTTCATATCCGGCGGGTAGTCGGATGGTGAACGTCGTGCCGACCCCGAGCGTGCTGGCCACCGCGAGCACGCCGCCGTGCGCCTCGACCAGCTGCCGCGCGATGGCCAGCCCGAGGCCGCGCCCGCCGGTGGCGCGGCTGCGGGAGCGGTCCGCGCGCCAGAACCGGTTGAACACGTGCGGCAGATCCTCGGGCGCGATGCCGCTGCCGGTGTCGCTGACCTCGATGACCACCTCGTCGCCGACGCGTGTGCCCCGCAGGGTGATCCGGCCGTCGGGCGGGGTGTGCCGCACGGCGTTGGTGACCAGGTTGCCCACCGCCTGGCGCAGCCGCACCGGGTCGGCCGACAGCCGCAGGTCGCCGGTGGTCGCCACGGCGATCGGCGCGGGGGCCGCGCCGGCGACCTGGGTGAGCAGCTCGCCGGCGTCCACCGGCACCGGGCGCAGCGGCAGCTCCCCGGCCTCGGCCGCCGCCAGGTCCTGCAGGTCGTCGACCAGATGCTGGAGCACCAGGGTTTCCTCCAGCAGCGAGTCGACCAGCGCCGGGTCGAGGTCGGCGACACCGTCCTGGGTGGCCACCAGCCAGCCGCGGATGTTGCCCAGCGGCGTGCGCAGCTCGTGGGACACGTCGTTGACCAGGTCGGTGCGCTGCCGTTCGCTGCGCGCGACCTGCTCGGACATCTGGTTGAACGCCGCGGCCAGCTCGGCGACCTCCCACCTGGCCGCCACCTCCGCCCGCGCGGTGCGGTCGCCGGCCCGCATCCGCTTGGTCGCGGCGGTCACCGCGCGCAGCGGCGCCAGCACTGGCCGGGCCAGCAGCATGCTCACCCCGACGGTGAGCACGAGGACGATCGCCGCGGCGATGACGATCCGCAGCGTGCCGGCCGCGGGCAGCCCGACCACCGCCGGCTCGGCGGGCGTGCTGACGAACAGCAACGCCGCCGGCGTGACGTACGGGGACAGCAGCAGCTGCCGGCTCCAGCTCAGGCACTCGAAGAAGACCTGCCGGTCGGCGTCGCGGTCGGCGGGCACGAAGCCGCCGGCCGCGGTGAGCAGCGCCTCGTAGGGGCGGATCGCGCGGTCGTCCAGACAGGTGCCCAGGTATCCGTTGAGGACCAGCAGCGCCTGCTCCTCGGTGCCGGTCGGCAGGAACACGGGGGCGTCCTCCGCGACGCCGGTGCGGTCGCAGTCCCGGTCGGGCAGCCCCGGTGAGCGCACGAACGACCGGCCGCTCGCCGTCGCCACCACCGTGGCCGCCGATCCCTTGGCCTGTAAGCATTTCGCCGCCAGGTCCGCTTCCGTGCGCAGGTCGGCCCGTTCCTTGGGGAGCAGCCGGAACGGGCCGATCGCGCGGGCGTCGATCCGGTCGTCGGGGGCCTTCGGGGCCAGCGTGACGTCCACGGCCAGCGGGTCGGCCACCGCGGCGGGCTTGGCCGGCAACGGCGGGTCGTCCGCGCCGAACGCGCCGGCGATGGGCACCCGGTTGCCGGTGGTGAGCCCGATCCGCAGCCCGGTGTCGTGGCTGAGCGTGGCGAGCACCGGGGCCACGTCCGTCCAGCTCGGGTGGGTGGCGGCGTAGGCGAGGACGCGGTCGTAGACCTGGGCGACGGCGGCCTGGTTCTGGCCCTGCGCGGCCTGGATGGTGCCGGTGGTGTTCTGCACCGACAGCCACGCCGTCGCGCCGATCGAGCACATGGCGACCAGCACCGTCCCGGCGAGCAGCCGGGCGCGCAGCCCGTGCCGCCAGCGGGGTTCAGCCGCGTCGGCGGCCATCGGTGACCTTGTAGCCGACGCCGTAGACGGTGCGCAGGTAGTCGGGGTCGCGCGGGTCGGCCTCGATCTTCCTGCGCAGGTTCATGATGTGCACGTCGATGGTCCGCTCGGTGAGGTGGCCGTCGATGCCGAACGCCTGCTCGACCAGCTGTCCCCGGCTGAACACCTGGTCGGGCGCGGCGACGAGGATGGCCAGCAGCCGGAACTCCGTCGGGGTGCACGGCACCTGCCGGGCGCCGACGCGCACCTCGTGCCGCACGGGGTCCAGGGCCAGGTCACCGATGCGCAGGGGGGCGTCGGCCGGGCGGTGGGCGCGGCGCAGCAGGGAGCGGACCCTGGCCATCAGCTCGCGTGGGTCGTAGGGCTTGGTGAGGTAGTCGTCCGCGCCGAGGTCGAAGCCGAGCAGCTTGTCCTCTGCGCTGGTGCGGGCGGTCACCATCAGCACCGGGAGGTCGTACTCGCGGCGCAGCACCCGGCACACGTCCAGACCGTCGACCCCGGGCATCATCACGTCCAGGACCAGCAGGTCTGGCCGGTCCCGGCGCACCTCGTCGATCGCCGCCCGGCCGTCGCCGACGACCCGCACGGTGTGCTCCTCGCGGCACAGGTACCGGCGCACGAGCTCGGCCTGTTTCGGATCGTCCTCGGCCACCAGCACATAGGCACACACGCGCGCCATGATGCCAGCGGTCAGCAACCCGTGAAGTGGTCGTCGGCTGACCAGCCGGTGTTGGCCCAGGCCCGGGGCTGGGCGGGGGTGAAGTCGGGGAACAGCGTCGCCAGTTCGGTGAGCAGCCAGTTGGCGAAGCGGGCGGCTCCCTGTGGGCAGGTGTGGATGCCGTCGGCGCTGCGGTCGGTCCTGCCGTCCCGGTCCCGCTGGTAGGTGCTGCCCCACACCGCGTCGGCGTCGAGCAGGCTCGCTTTGCCGGCCGACGCGGCCGCGACCGCGCCGGCGACCTCGGGGGCGCGGTCCAGCTCGGCCAGGTGTGGGCGGTAGAAGTCGTCCGGCCGGATCGGCGGTGAGGTGACGAAGACCAGCCTCGCGCCGGCGTCGGTCACCGTGGTCAGCAGCCGTTCGTAGCCTGCTCGCTGTTCCTGCTCGGTGCCCCAGTCGTAGGTGGTGAGCTGGTAGACGACCACGGCGGGGTCGGCGGCGGTGATCTGTGCCGGCAGCTGCTGCCAGTTCTTGTCGGCGAACGGGCCGACGACGTTCCCGCCGCCCTCGGCGGCGACGGACGCGAACTCCACGCCGCTGGCGTCGAACGCGGCGGCCAGCGGCAGCGCCTCGCCCGCCGCGATGGAGTCGCCGAGGAGGAGCACCGGGCCGAGGCCCGGTCCGGCGGGTGGTTCGGTCGCGGTCGACTGGCCGGGCGAGCAGGCGGCGGCCAGGCAGGTCGACAGGAGCAGGCCGAGGACGAGGTTTCGGTTCGTGGTCATGGTGTTGACGGTGCCGTCGCCGTGTCCCGGCGCCTTCACCGCCAGGTCGCGGTCGTGTCGCGGGAAACGGCGCCGAGGTCGGTGATGTCGATCGTGGGTGGCGCCGGGGCCGGCAGCGCCCACCAGAGCACGGCCAGGCCGATCATGAGTGCCACGAAGGCGAACAGTCCACGTCGCCCGCGCGCCCAGCCGGCACGGAAGCGCACCGGGTCCTCGACCAGGTACCTGGACAGCGCGGCCAGGCCGATCGACACGAGGCAGGCGACCACCGTCCACTGTGGTGGGAACAGCACGAGAACGGGCCAGTGCCACAGGTACAGGCTGTAAGAGATCATTCCCAGCCAGCGAAACGGCGGCCAGGCAAGGACGGTGGCGACCACAGTGGACGGTGCGGCGACACAGAGCCCGACCAGCAGCGCGCCGGCCAGCGAGTGCGCGAAGAGGCCGCCGGTGAACAGCCACGGCGAGCCCACCCCGTCGACCAGCACCCACGCCGTGCCGATACCGGCCGCCAGCATCGCCAGCACGGCACCGGTCCAGCGGCCGACCGCCCGGCCAAGCGCCGCGCGCACCGGTCCGGTGGCCACCGCGGCGCCGAGCAGCAGCGAGAACGCCCGGGTGTCGGTGCCGGTGTAGACCCGGGTCGGGTCGACGGGGTCGACCAGAATGATCATCAGGACCAGTGAGCCGATCGACGCCAGGCAGGCGACCACCGCGACCCCTCGGTGCCCCCACCTGGCGATGACCGCCAGGAGCACCGGCCACACCAGGTAGAACTGCTCCTCGACCGCGATGCTCCACAGGTGCTCGAACACCCTGGCCGCCCCGAACCGGTCCCAGTAGCTCGCCGACTCTGCGAGCAGGTGCCAGTTGACCAGGTTCAGCTGCACCCACGGCCCGTCCGCGAGCGTCGTGCGCACCACCTCCGGCGGCGCCACCGCCCAGACCAGCACGGCCACGCCGGCGAGCATGGCCGCCAACGCGGGCACCAGGCGCCGGATCCGCCTGCCCCAGAAGGCGATCAGCGACACGCCACCGGTCGCGTCGAGCTCCCGGAGCAGCAGGTCGGTGATGAGGTAGCCGGACAGCGCGAAGAACAGGTCCACGCCGAGGAAACCGCCGGGCAGCCAGCCGGTGTGGAAGACCAGCACGCCGAGGATCGCGATCCCGCGCAGGCCGTCCAACGCGGGCAGGTGCACCCCACGCCCGGTCGGTCGCGGGGTGGGGGTCGGCCGGATTCGCGTCATGGCGCCGACTGTGGCGCGCCCGTGTGCCGGTGCCGTCCGACCGAGGTCGCAGCCGTGTCGCAGTCGTGTCGCGGCCGGGCGCCGCGCGGTCAACAATGCCCCTGGCCCGGTTTCGGGACAGGGGCATCGTTTCTGCCGCTCAGAAGCCGGAGCAGTCGGCGATGGCGAACGGGCCGGACGCGGTGGCGGTCTGGACCTCCTGGCCGTCGATCTGGACCTTGCAGCTCACCGAACCGCCCTGCTCGCCGGTCGTGACGATCAGCGAGCCGCCGGACATCAGGCCCTTGGTCTCGACCTCCTTGCTCCACGGCAGGGTGTCGATGGTCTCGTTGTGGCTGACCACGGTGTCGCCGTAGGTGCTGTAGTCGATCTCCACGCCCGGCGCGTCCCCGGTGACCTCATAGGACACGATGACCTGCTCGTTGGCCACCTCGTCGAGCGTCTCGTTGACCTCGTCCACCGCGGAGTCGATCACGAAGGCCCACACGATGCAGATCGCCAGGCCGATGATCGAGGTGACCATGCCGGCGATCGCCAGGCCCTTGTTGGTGGCCTTCCCCTTGCTCACCTTGGAGAAGCCGATGGCCGAGAAGATCAGGCCGAGGATCACCAGTGGCCAGGCGATCACCCCGATGAACGGGATCGGGGACAGCACGAGACCGATGAGTCCGAGAATGAACCCGGTGGTGCCAAGGCCATTGCTCGGCGCGGGTGCGGCGGCCGGCTGCGAGTAGGAGTGGGTGGGAATCTGCTGGCTCACGAATGTTCCTTTCACGATGTTGACGGCAGGGATACAAGCAGTGGAAACCGGGTCACCGCGTCGTACGCGGGCATGGCGGCCGTCATCCGAAAGTCGTCAACTTCCGGTCGGTGCGGGCGATCATCGGTTGATGGGGCGCGGCCCGCGGACCCGTAGGCTCATCCGTATGGGACGGTCCGTGCGCGGCGTCGTGGCGACGGTGATCGCGGTGGCGATGAGCGTGATGAGCAGCATCTACGTCTGGGGCGCCGACGGTTCCGTGCCGGGCGACGACCGGGTGCACTCGACCTGGTTGTCGACGTTGAGCCTGCTCGCCGCGTTCGGCGCGGCGGTCATGCTGTGCTGGCGGCACCGGTGGCCGCTGCTGGTCACCGGGATCGCGCTGGTGCCGCCGTTGGTGCTGTCGGACTCGCTGGCCGCGCTGGTCGCGTTGGCCGCGCTCACCGCGCACCGCACGGA
Source organism: Actinophytocola sediminis (assembly GCF_054779715.1). Classification (NCBI taxonomy): domain Bacteria; kingdom Bacillati; phylum Actinomycetota; class Actinomycetes; order Pseudonocardiales; family Pseudonocardiaceae; genus Actinophytocola; species Actinophytocola sediminis. The sequence goes on from NZ_BAAGXS010000035.1 coordinate 28,571, forward strand.
CGCGGTTCGCTGGCTCGGCGCCGCCGCGGTCTATGTGGTGACCGCGCTCGCGGTGTGGCGCGACTCCGGCTGGACCGCCGAGGTCACCGTGGCCGGCCGGCTGATCGGCATGGAGACGGTGGTGGGCAGGGTGATCGGCGTGCTGATCGTCGCGGCCGTGCTGACCGCGATCCCGCTGATGGTCGGCATCACCCGCCGCAACCGGTTGGACCTCGCGCGGGAGGAGGGCCGGGCACGCGCGCTGCGCGACGAGGTGGCCCGGCAGGACGAGCGGTCCCGGATCGCCCGCGAGATGCACGACGCCCTCGGCCACCGGCTGTCGCTGCTGTCCCTGCACGCCGGCGCGCTGGAGGTCAGCCACCAGAACGGGTCGCCGAAGACCGGCGAGGTCGCCCGCACGGTGCGCACCACCGCCCGGCAGTCGCTCGAGGACCTGCGGCAGGTGATCGGCGTGCTGCGCGACGGCCGGGAGCCCGTCGTCACCGACGGCGGACACCGCGACCATCCACAACCGACGCTGACCGACCTGCCGGCGCTGGTCGCCGAGACCCGCCAGGCCGGGCTCGCGGTCAACCTGACGGTCTTCCTCGACCAGTCCCGGCCCGCGCCGGCGCCCCTTGGCATGGCCGTGTTCCGGATCGTCCAGGAATCGCTCACCAACGTGCTGCGGCACGCGCCCGGACTGCCGGCGGACCTGGTTGTGCGTGGCGGTCCCGGCTTCGGCATCACGGTCGAGATCAGCAACCCGCTGCCCGCGACGGCGGCGCCGTCTCCCGGCTCGGGAACCGGGCTGACCAGTATCGCCGAACGGGTCGCGGTGCTCGGCGGAAAGGTCGACTCCGGGCCGACCGACCAGGGCCAGTTCATGCTCCGCGCCTGGCTGCCGTGGGAGCCCACCGCCTGACTACCATGTCCCGGTGACATTGCTGCGGGTCCTGTTGGTGGACGACGACCCGCTCGTGCGCACCGGTCTGTCCATGATCCTGGCCAGCGCCACCGACATCGTGGTGGTCGCCGAGGCGGGCGACGGGGACGAGGTCGTGCCGCAGGTCAACGCGCACGCGCCGGACGTGGTGATCATGGACATCCGGATGCGCCGGATGGACGGCCTGGCCGCGACCGCCGCCGTGATGGCCCAGCCGAACCCGCCGAAGGTGCTCGTGCTGACCACGTTCGACCTCGACGACTACGTCTTCGACGCGTTGGCCGCCGGCGCGAGCGGGTTCCTGCTCAAGGAGGGCTCGCCGCAGGAGATCGTCGAGGCGGTGCGGATCGTCGCGCGTGGGGAGATGATGCTGTCGCCGCGCACCACCACGAAGCTGATCGGCCACTTCGTCGCCGCGCGGGTCAACCCGCGCCGGCGGCGGGCGGCGGGGCTACTCGGCTCGTTGAGCGACCGGGAACGCGAGGTGGTGGTCGCGGTGGCCACTGGCAGGTCCAACGCCGAGATCGCCGCGGCGCTGTTTCTCAGCGAGGCCACCGTGAAGACCCACATCACCAGGACCTTCGCCAAGCTCGATGTCACCAACCGGGTGCAGCTGACGATCTTCGCCTACGAGGCGGGCCTGGTCTCGCCATGACCGGCCGGCCGGCGCGGTCGGGGAAGTGCGGCACGGTCGACCCGCTCGTCGGCAGGGAGCGGGAGACGCGGCGGCTCACCGCGCTGATCGATGCCGCCCGCGCGGGGCGGGGCGGCGGTCCTCACCGGCGAGGCCGGCATCGGCAAGACCGCGCTGTTGGGCCTGGGCACGGGGTTTGGTCACCGGCGTCGAGGAGCACTACCGGGAGGCGGTCGAGCGGCTCGCCGACGGTCCGTTGGTCCCCTACCGCGCCCGCGCGCACCTCGGGTACGGGGAGTGGTTGCGCCGTAAGGGCCGGCGCAGGGACTGCGTGCATCACCTGCGGTCCGCGCACGACCTGTTGTCCACGGCCGGTGCCGATGGCTTCGCCCGCCGGGCCGCCGACGAGCTGGCCGCGGTCGGCGAACGGGTCGCCAACCGGTCCGCGTCGACCTACGAGAAGCTCACCGCGCAGGAGCTCGCCGTGGCCAGGCAGGTCGCGGCGGGCGCCACCTCCAACGAGGTCGCGGTCGCGCTGTTCATCAGCAAACGCACCGTCGACGCCCACCTGCGCAACATCTTCCGCAAGCTCGGGATCAGCTCCCGCCGGCAGTTGCGCGACCATCCCGATCTCGCGCGCGGACGCGCGACGGAGGTCTGACACCTCCGCCACGCGTCCGCACACCCCTACCGGGCTTCGGCGGTCTCCTTGATGCGCAGCACCCAGTCGTCCAGTCCGGTCTGGAGGAGGTGCTGGAAACCGGGGACGTCGGCCTCGACCGGCGCACCCGCCCAGGACTCCTCGGTCGTGACGATCACGCCGCCACGAACCGGCGTGAAGGTCCACAGGTGTACGCCGTCGATCCCGTCGACCGGCGCGGCCCAGGCGATGCACCGCAGCGGCCGGACCGTCCGCACCGTGGAGGTCACCCGCATGTTCTGCGGCGACCAGTCGAAGACCGAGCCCGGCCGCAGCGGCCCCGGCGTCCGTTTGCTCGCCGGCGTGATCTCCGGGATCCAGCTGTCCCACTTGTCGATCGCGGTGTGCAGGCGCCAGAGGCGGAAGGAGGAAGCCCGCACGAACACCCTGGCGCGGGCGATCACCGGCGCGCCCTGGTCGACGGTCACGCCGCCGCACCGCGCGCAGGTCTCACCGCCGTGCCCGCCCGCGTGCGCCACCGCCTGCGCGGGCGCCACCAGGGCGATCGCTGCCCCGACCGTCGCCACCGCGACGGCAAGCGATCTGAACCGTACCCTCATTGACATCCTTTCCTTTGTTCACAAGGTTTTCCCGTCGACAGCCGCGAAAGACCGGTACGGCACGGGATGCGCCATGGTGCGCCACCCCCGGCGCGGCGCACATCGGCAAGCGTTGCCTATTTCCGGCCGGCGCCAGGCACACCGGCGGCGGATCGGACCGGGCGCGTGGTGCGCGTTGTCTGGGACCGCGCTACGTAGTTTCTACCGATGCGGCCGGCGGCCAGGTCACACAACGATGTGCCACGACATCGGGTCGAGTGAAAGGAGTACCAGTGACCAGCGCCGTCACCACGCGCGCCATCGAGGTCGTCCTGCCGGCCGTGGTCGAGCCGAGCGGCCTGGAGGTGCGCACCCGCGACCTCCCGGCACCCGCCGAGGGACAGGTCGTCCTGCGGATGGAGGCGACCGGCGTGTCGTTCGCCGAGCAGCAGATGCGGCTCGGCAAGTACTACAACCAGCCGCCGTTCCCGTTCGTGCCCGGCTACGACCTGGTCGGCACGGTCACCGCGACCGGGCCGGGGGTGGCCACCGGGCTGACCGGCCGGCGGTACGCGGCGGTCACCAAGACCGGCGGGTGGGCCAGCCATGTGCTGCTCGACGCCGAGGACCTGGTGCCCGTGCCGCACGGCGTTTCCCCGGCCGCCGCGGAGACCGTGCTGGTCAACGGGATCACCGCCTGGCAGATGCTGCACCGGTTGGCGCACGTCCAGTCGGGCGGCATCGTCGTGGTGCTCGGTGCCAACGGCGGCGTCGGCTCCACGCTCGTGCAGCTGGCCAGGTACGCGGGGGCCACGGTGATCGGCACGGCCGCGCAGCGCCACCACGATGCCGTGCGCGCGCTGGGCGCGAGTCCGGTCGACTACCGCGACCCGGACCTGTACGACCGGATCGCCGAGCTCGCGCCGGATGGCGTGGACGCGGTGTTCGACCACGTCGGCGGGCCGGGGCTGGCGCGGTCATGGCAACTGCTGCGCAAGGGCGGCACGCTGGTCTCCTACGGGACCGCGGCCACCAAGAACGAGCAGGGCAACTCCCAGCTGCCGGTGCTGAAGCTGTTCGGCCAGCTGAAGGTCTGGCAGGCGATGCCCAACGGCCGGAGCGCGTACTTCTACAACTTCTGGGCCGGTGAGCGCCAGCGGACGAAGTTCCGGCGCAAGCTGGCCGACGACCTCACCGAGGTGTTCGGCCTGCTGACCGCCGGCGTGCTCACCCCGCAGATCGCGGCGGAGATCCCGCTGACCGAGGCCGCGGCCGCGCTGGCACTCGCCGAGTCCCGCACGATCGCGGGCAAGGTCATTCTCATCCCGGACAAGTGATCCCTACCCAACCCAAGGAAAAAATCACCGATGAAAGCTTTGTTTCGCAGCCGCCGCACCGTGTTGCTCCTCGCCGGCCTCCTGGTCGCCGCCGGTGCCTTCGCACTGCCGGCGGTGGCGTCCCAGTCCGACGATGGTCGCGCGGGGGAGCGGCACCACGGCCGCACGGCGCACGAGAAGGTCCTTTTCCAGCAGTGGACCGACATCTGGAACGGTGACTACGCGACGGCACCGAAGATCATCGCCAGTGACTTCACGGTGCACGCCGCGCTGCTCGACGGCGGTGACGGCAGCGCCATCCGCGGTCCGGAGGGGCTGGTGGGTCTGGTCCAGCAGATCCGGGGCGTGTTCCCCGACCTGGAGTTCACCCTCGAGGTCGGCCCGCTGATCGACCACGACCACATGTCCGGCCGGTGGATCGCGACCGGCACCTACGGCGGCGGTTTCCCCGGTGCCAACGCCCCGGTGGGCACCGTGGTGACCTGGACCGGCACGGACACGCTGCGCCTGGAGCACGGGAAGCTGGCCGAGTACTGGTTCAACGCCGACAGCCACGTGCTGTTGCGGGAACTCCAGGTCGGGTAGCGCTCGCGGCACGCGTTCACCAGCGGGTCGGTTTCCGGTAGGTGAGCCCGAGTTTCTCGGCGCCGTCCTGGCTGCCGCCGACGATCTCCGCGGTGGTCTTCGGGTCGATGTCCAGAATGGACTCGATGACCGCCGCGGCCAGCGCCGCCGGGTCTTGGTCGTGGACGTCCACGACGAGGCCGAACTGCACCGACGGTTCGTCGGACGGGGTGCGTCGGGCCGGGTGCTCGAAGGTCAGGCGCACGCGGTCGAGGTCCCGTAGCCACGCGGTACACCAGCCGGGACGGCAGTCCCACCGGCCCAGGATCGTCGGGTCCGTGTCGAGTCGCTCGGCGACGAGCCTGGCCACGGTCCTGGCCGGCCATTCCCAGCTGTGGTCCCGTTCGGCGCGGGCGATCTCCCGGTCGTAGTCGGCCGCGTCGAACCGGGTCTCCTGTGGAGGGTCGCCGGGCGTCGACGAGCGCCAGTCCTGCCAGACCACCTCCGGCCCGTCCCGGGTGATCGTGACATACAGCCCCCCGCAACAACCCTCGGTGCAGTACGCCTCGGCGAGCCGGACCTCCCGGGGGTCGTCGGTCGCCCGTAACCGTCCACTGTGGAGCAGTTGTTCCGGGCTCTCGGCACCACCCCGGTCGAAGGCCGTCGCGACCACCGGCATCCCGTCGATCAGGATCCTGGCCTCGACGACCGGGAAGCCGACCGTTTCTGGTGCTGGCACGACGACCTGGACGACGAACCGGCCCGCCGGCACGCCGCCCTTGGCGGTCTGCGCGATGACCCACGCCGCGCGCCTGGCCTCGACCGGATCAGCGGACCGCGCGTCGCGGCGCAGCCGCGCCAGCCACGGCCCGGCGGACAGCAGGCTGCCGATCCGGTCGACGAGCCGGCCACGCGACTCGCCGACCACGGGTGCGGCCGGGCCGGTACGCAGGTCCTCGGCGACCGTGGCCAGCAGCGTGGCCCGCCCCAGGGTGGGCGGCCGTTGGCCGGCGAGGGTGACCCAGCGCTGGTAGACCGCCGGCGCGTCCGGGTAGCGGCCGATCTCGGACCGGTAGTTGCGGGTGCTGGTCATGGCGAGCAGGAGGTTTCCCGCCTGGTCCCACAGCGCGTCGTCGACCGCGGGCCCGTTCAGCAGCTCCGCCAGCGCGTGCGCCTGGGCGATCTTGCGTGCGAGGTCGCTGGAGAGCAACTCCCGTGGCGTGCACCGCACCCAGTCGCGAACGGCCGGATCCCGGTGCCCCAGCAGGGACTCCACGGCGCGGATGCGGGGATGGCTCCGTGATCGCTCAGCGAGCCAGATCAGGTCCCGCTCCGCGCCCGGGATCCTCGTCAGCGCCCCGATGGCGAGGTAGTCCGCGAAGCTCAACCTCCCGATGACCGTCAGCATGGGGATGTCGTGCTGTTCGGCGTGGCCACCCAGCAGGCCAAGGCCGACGATGACCGCCCGCCGGTCGGTGCCGTGGCGAACCAGCCACCGGGCGATGTCCAGCAGTCGCGGGGACGGCTGGGGCACGGTCTCGCTGACCCAGGCCACGTCTCTGGAGCTGATCGTCAGCCGGGTACAGACGTCGTGCAGATCCTGGGCCGACGACGGGGTGGCGAGGAACTCCCGGAGGGCGGCCGTCAGGGCCGGTTTTCGCTCTGGGTACGGGATACGGGGCTGGTCGCCATCGTCGGGGAACGGGCGGCCACCGGCCGGCAGCGGATCGTCCGGGGTGCGCCGGTGCAGCCGTTGCGCGTGTTCGAACAGGGAAACCGGGCGGTCGAGCGCACTGCGCTCGCTGGACACGCTCACCGGCTGAGTGAAGTCTCGATTCTCGTCGACATGCCCGGAAGAGTACACACCGGAAACCAGACTCGTCAGTCCGATTAGGTAGACGAACGGGCATCCTCCGCGCGTTCAGGACCTGAACGCGCGGAGGACGTCGCTACGAGCCAGCGCCTTTCGCGATCTCGGTCGCCTGCTCCGCCGCACGGATTCCCGACTCGAAGGCTCCCTCGATGAAGCCGATCCAGCCACTGGCGATGTCGGAGGTGGCGAAGACGAACCTGCCGTGCGGCCGCTGGATCCCGGGCAGCTGAGCGGTGAGCTGGCCGGGCTTACGCAGCGCCCAGGCACCCTGGGAGTACGGGTCGTTCCCCCAGTCGTGCGCGCGGAAGTCGACCAGGGTCGCCTCCGGCAGGACCTCCTTCACCGCCAGCTCGATGGCCGAGCGGTCCCTGATGTCCAGGGCGGGCAGACTGTTGATGGCGAACATCAGCTGGCCGTCGTCCAGCTTGCCCTGCGAGATCATGGCGGCGAACGGGTCGCCCTCAGCGCCGTTGACGACGACCTCGTCCTCGACGCCGCGCACGTGGAGCCACAGCTTGCTGATGTTGGGTACGCCGACGCCCTGCCGGGTCGCGGTAGCGTGCACCTTGGGGAGACCGGGAAGGAACTTGATCGTCTTCCACACGTTGACCGGAACGGCCATTACCACGGTCTTGGCCGTGTAGCTCTGGCCGAGTCCGGCGGTGACGACGACCCGGTTGCCGAGCTGGGTGACCGCACGGACCGGCGTGTTCAGGCACACCGTGGCCCGCGAGTCGTCGAGGACGGCCCTGATCAGTCCCGACATGCCGGTGGCCGGGCGCATGACCTGACTGGCATACCAGTTGGCGGGGTCCCAGCCGGCCAGCGACCACCACTGTGCCAGCGAGGTCAGCGCGCCGAAGGAACTGGAACCGCCGGACTGGCCCGCGGTGATGCCGGTGACCCACTTCTCGTCAGCGGGCGACAGCGCCAACTCGTCGAGCCGGTCGCGCAGCGAAAGGTGATCGAGCTCGCTGATCAGCTCCTTGCGGAAAAGCGGATTTCCGGGCTGGGGGAAATACTCCTTCGAGCCCTCGAACAGCCTCTCCAGGAGCCCACCCTGGCGGGTGAGAAGATCAGTGAGCGTGAAATTTTGTGGGCCGTCCAGCGTCGGCATCACCGCGCGGGTCAGTTCCGGCCCGGCGATGGTTCCGATGCCGTATCGGCGTAGCGCGTCCGCCACCAGTGGCTGTGAATCTGATACGAATTGACCCCCCAGCTCGACACTCTTTCCCGCGAAGGTATCCGTCCAGGTGCGCCCACCGACCCGGTGGCGCGCTTCGAGAACGAGCGTTTCGAACCCCTGCGCCGTGAGTTCGCGAGCCGCTGCCGCCCCCGCGAACCCGGCGCCGACGACGATCACGTCATAGCGTCTCTGTGTCACCGACGAGTCATCGGCGGCAATATGAGCCCCAGTCATGGTTTCCCCCATCTAAATTTACGTCCCCCTATAGGTTAGCACTCCCTATACTGGACGTAGTGCGCGTTTTGTTCGGCGTGCATCGAATAGACAGGTCGACCGGGGTGTGGACCCATCCATGATTCCTACTTCGTGGTCACGGCCGGGCCCCCGGCGCCGCGCGCTGTCGGGGGCCCGGCCGGGGTCAGACCGCCCAGCCGCCTGCCTCGGCGGTGGACTTGGCGAACTCGGCGAAGGTCCGTGGCGGGCGGCCGAGGGCACGCTCCACGCCATCGGAGACGTACTCGTCGGTTCCGCTCCTCAACGGCTCGACGATGTCGGCGAAGGCGGTGGCGTCCTCCTGGGACAACCCCTGCTGAACGAGTTCGGCGACATAGTCGTCGACCGACAGCGACACGTAGCGGACCTCGCGGCCGGCGGCCTCGGAGATGGTGGTGACCGCCTCGGCCAGGGTCACCCCGCGCGGGCCGGACAGCTCGTAGATCTCCCCAGCGTGCTTGTCCTCGGTCAGCGCGGCGACCACCACCGCGGCGATGTCCTCGGCGTCGACGAAGCTGGCCGCCCCGTCGCCGCCGGGCAACCGCACCTCACCCGCCCGGACGGCGTCGGCGAAGAAGCCCTCGCTGAAGTTCTGCGCGAACCAGCCCGGCCTGCTGATCGTCCATTCGAGACCGCTCTCGCGCACCGCGGCCTCGCTGTCGAGAAGGCCGTCCAGCGCACCGCTGCCGTCGTTCGCGTAGTCCTCGTTGTCGATCCCGCGCCCCGAGGCCAGCACGAGCCGCTGCACGCCGTGTTTCACCGCCAGGTCCACGAACGGGCGAACGAGCATCGTGCCGTCCAGCTGTACGATGTAGACCGACCGCGCACCCTCCAGGGCGGAGTCCCAGGTGCTGTTGTCGGTCCAGTCAAACACGTGTTCACCGCCGCGGGCCGCGGCGCGGACCGGCAGTCCCTTGGCTCGCAGTTGGCTCACGACGCGACGGCCAGACTTGCCGGTCGCCCCGGTGACGAGAATTGGATGGTCAGACATGACCTGAGTCAATCGGTTGACGTCGAGACAATCCATGGCTAATAAGCTCCGTTTGATGTCTGGACGTCTACAATGAGGCCATGGACGTCGTGTCGGACCTGTTGGCCGAGGTGCGGGCGCGTGGCGCTGTCTTCCGGCAGACGACCATGCGACCGCCGTGGGCCATGCGGATGGCCAGCGGCGCCCCGCTGACGCTGGCCATGATGCTTCGCGGCCAGGCGTGGATCGTTCCCGACCGACACGAACCGGTGCTCATCAGGACCGGTGACATCGCCGTCATCCGGGGCGATGTGCCCTATGCGGTGGCCGACGACCCCGCGACCACCCCGTCGCTGGTGGTGACCAGGGCCGACTACTGCCCGACGGCCGAGGGCGTCGAGTACGTGTCCAGGCCGGCCAGGGCCTGTGGAACGCCGGACGACGGGGCCGCGGTGTTGCTCAGCGGGGCCTTCGAGCGCCGGGGAGCACTCAGCGAACGGCTGCTGCACGCCCTGCCCGCCGTGCTGTCGGTGCCGGCCGAGGACAGCACCTGCCTGCCGGTGGAGATGGTGGCCGATGAGGTCGCCAGAGACCGCCCGGGGCAGCAGCTGGTGCTGGACCGCATGCTGGACCTGATGCTCGTCTCCGCGCTGCGCCGGTGGTTCGACAACCCCGAAGCCAGTGCCCCCGCCTGGTGCCGGGCGCTGGACGATCCGGTGGTGGGTACCGCGCTGCGGCTGCTGCACGACACCCCCGTACACCCGTGGACGGTGGCGGAACTGGCGACCAGGGTGGGGGTGTCGCGGGCCGCGCTCGCCCGGCGGTTCACCGCGCAGGTCGGCGAACCGCCGATGGCCTACCTCACGAGCTGGCGGATCGCCCTGGCCGCGGACCTGCTGCGGGAGACCGACCACACGGTGGGCACGATCGCGAAGAAGGTGGGCTACGCCAACGCCTTCGCACTGAGCGTGGCGTTCAAGCGGCTGCGCGGCACCCGGCCGAGTGATCACCGGAAGCCGGAGACCGGCGCGGCGGGCCGGACGCCCGCCGCGCTGGTCAACGGTCAGCTCGGTGGCCGCACGGAGAGCGCGTGACTGAACACCTCCCGCGGATCCCACCGGCCTTTCACCTGCTGCAACCTCGGGTAGTTCTCCTTGTAGTAGAGGGAGTGCCATGGCACACCTGAGGTGTTCCAGGCGGGATCGGCGAGGTCGGCATCCGCGTAGTTGATGTAGGCGCCGTCGTAGACCTCGCCGGGGACCGGCACGCCGCCGGTGTCGGCGTGCATCTCCCGGTAGAACTCCCTGATCCACCGCAGGTGCTCGGTGTCCTCGGCCGAGTTGGTCCAACTGTTGACGTAGACCACCTTGTTCACCGAGTCGCGCTGGGCCAGCGCGGTGGCCGTCGGTGCGACGGTGTTGACCCTGCCGCCGTAGGAGGTGATCAGCCATCCGCCGACCGGGTTGTCGTAGTCGGTGCTGGTCAGCCACCCGTACGCGATGTCGAGCTGCTCGTCGGGCAACGCCGTGCGCAGGTAGTCGGCCTTGACCTTCGCCCGGGTGCCGCTGAACGTGTCCGGGGTGCGGGACAGCAGCGTCGCCTTGAGCCACGGGTCGCGCCGCACGTCGTGGGTGAACGGCACGTTCACCCCGTCGTTCAGCGCGGCCAGGTAGTCGGCCAGCAACGTGTCGGCGTTGGGCAGCGTGCCGTCCAGGGTGGTGTTCAGGTCGAGGACGCCCGACTGCTTGCGTAGCACGGTGAACAGGCTGTAGAGGCTGGCGTAGGGCGAGTCCGGGGCGCTGTTGAGCTCGTGCCAACGACCGTGGTTGTGCAGCAGCCGACGGAAGGCGGCCTGCGTCATGTCCGCCCATGACCACCGCACCAGGCTGTCCAGCACGGTCGCGGGTGGCGTGGGCAGCAGGGTGGCCGGGTCGGTCCCGGTGGCGTCCGGGGAGCGGAACCAGTACCTGGTCACGATGCCGAAGTTTCCGCCACCCCCACCGGTGTGCGCCCACCACAGGTCGTGGTTGGGGTCGGTCGGCTCCCTGGTCGCGCTGACCAGCCTGGCCGTTCCGTCCCCGGCGACCACCACGACGTCGATCCCGTACAGGTGATCGACGCAGCTGCCGTGCAGCCGGCTCAGCCTGCCGTAGCCGCCGCCGCTGAAATGCCCGCCCGCGCCGACGGTCGGGGTCAGACCGGCGGGGATGGTGACGCCCCATCTCTTGTACAGCGTGCGGTAGACCTCGCCGAGACCGGCGCCCGGCTCGACGAAGAACGCTCCGCGCTCCGGGTCGTAGCCGGTCTCGTTCAGCTCGGACAGGTCGATGATCACCTGTACGGAGGGCGCGTGCACGAAGTCCTCCAGGCAGTGCCCTCCGCTGCGGACGACGACCTTCTTACCCGCGCTCACCGCGCCCTGTACCGACCGCACGACCTGCGCGGCCGAGTGGACCACGTGGATCTGTCCCGGTCTGGCGACGAACCGGGCGTTGGAACCGATGACCAGGTCGGCGTACCGGCGATCGGCCGGCGTGATCACGGTGGCGGACAGGTCCGGCGCGGTGGCGGCGGGTGTCGCGGCCGCGGTCCCGCTGGTGGCCGAGGGAACCACTGCGGCAAGCGGAATCGCCGCCGCTCCCAGCAGGACTTTCCGGCGTAGCTGGTCGGTCATGAATTTCCTTCCGTGATATGCCTGATGCCGATTTCAGAACCGCGATACGATGGCATCGCGTGCTTGGTGGACTCCACCGGGATATGACGTCGGCCGCGGCCGACGTCGCTCATAGTAGGTCGGAGAACTTGTCCTTCACCGCGTAACCGAACTGGAACCTGCTGGTCGCACCGAAACGGTTCATCAGCTGACCGATGTGTTTTCGGCAGGTACGTACGGAAAGTCCCAACCGCCGCGCGATGGCGTCGTCCTTCGCCCCGGCGATGAGCATCTTGATGATCTCGGTCTTCAGTTCCTCGCCGATGGTGTCGCTCTCGACGCGTCTGGTGTCGAACTCCTTCGCGCTCGCCCAGGTGTGCTCGAAGCACGCGTACAGGAATGCCACCAGGGTGGGGTCCTTGATCACCGCGGCCGCGCCGTTGTCCTCCTGGTAGGCTGGAATAAACGCCGTCTCCCCGTCGAAGATGATCAGCTTGCTGAACAGCGATTCCGTGGTCCTGAACTCGGCACCCAGGGTGAACAGCGTCTCCGCGTGCTCGCGGGTCGCCACGTCGAACCTGGCGGTGTGCTGGTAAAGGACCCTCATCCGGACGCCGCGGCCGAGCATCTCCTCGTCCCGCTCCTTGGCCTCGAGCAGCTCCTGAACCGATCGCCGACCGCCCGGTTGCATGCTGACGACCTCGATCGAGCTGTTGGTGGCGGCCTCGCGCAGCAGCGAGCGGACCGCCTCGACGTCCTTCACCAGGCCGATGTCCGCCCCGGCGTGCACACCGAACTGGCTGGTCCGGTGGTAGAGCGAGATGCGCTTCAGGTCGTTGCGCAGCTTGTCGAGCTCGGCCTGGCGTTCCAGCAGCTCCAGCTCTTTGGGCGTCAGCACGGTGGCGGTCGCGACGATGGGGTCCATCGGCAGGTACCGTTGTTCCGGGTAGGTGATGTAACGGAGCAGCTGCACCTCCAGCAGCCGGTTGACGAGGTCGTAGATCTCAGCTCGTGAGTATTCAGTTTCCGCGGCGGCATCGTCGATGGTGAAACTGGGTCTGCCGAGGCTCCACTCGTAGATTTTGAGACTGCCCTCAGGTAGCTTTGGGAAAGAGCTCGGCTCTATTGTTGCCACGTTCCCCCGATCACATCATGTGAATAGCTGACTGCTTGTCGCAGAGGCAGTCATGGGTCACTCAGCGAGAACCAGCACCACCCCCGGTGCTCCAATTATTGCGCACCCCCGCCGCGAGATTGTGTGACCATCGTGACCATCCCGTGCCCATCCCGTTGCTCGCGCGGCGACCCGCGTGGTCAGCGGATCTCCGTCGGGTAATGACACCGCCAACGGGAAAATCCCGATTTCCCGTTGGGTCACCCCCGGATGCCCTGGACGAGCAGCAGAAGGTTGAGTCCGGACACCAGCACCGCGCCGGTCGCGCCGACAAGTGTGGTGATCGGTCGGTTGACCATGCTTCCCATGATGTCGCGGCGCGCGCCCAACATGATGAGCGGCACCAGCGCCAACGGGATACCGAAGCTGAGCACGACCTGGCTCAGTACCAGTGCCTGCGTCGGATCCATGCCCGCCGCGAGCACCACGAGCGCGGGTAACATGGTGATGGTCCTGCGCAGCCACAATGGGATACGCCTGCGCAGGAAACCCTCCATGACCACCTGCCCGGACAGGGTGCCGACGCTGGACGCGGCGAGTCCGGATGCGAGCAGGGCCACAGCGAACGCCAGGGCCACGCCAGGGCCGAGCTGTGTGCCGAGACCCTCGTGCATGTCGGTGAGCGAGTCGCCGACGCCGCTGCCGTGGAAGACGTTCGCGGCCACGGCGAGCATGCTGAGATTGACCAGCGCCGCCAGTCCGAGTGCCACCCCGATGTCGACGCGGCCCGCCCGCAGGACCTGGCGCTGTCCCTCGGCGTCCGGTCGGTGGTGGCGTTGGGTGAGCGCGGAGTGCAGGTAGATGACGTGGGGCATGACGGTGGCGCCGAGGATGCCGGTGGCGAGCAGGATGCTGTCGACCCCGTCGAACCTGGGGACCAGTCCGGCCGCCGCGCCGGTCAGCGGCCCCAACTGCAGGGTCTGGTAGAGGAAGCCGCCGAGGACCACCGCGAGCATGGTCGCGATCACCGCCTCGAACGGCCGCCTGCGCAGCGGCTCCAGTGCCAGCACGGCCGCCGAGGCCACCGCGGTGATCAGTGCCGCCGGCAGCAGGGGGATGTCGAACAGCAGGTTCAACGCCAGCGCCCCACCGACGAACTCCGCCAGGTCGGTGGCCATCGCCACCACCTCGGCCTGTACCCACAGCATGGCGGTGACCGGTCGAGGGAAGTGCTCCCGGCACAGTTGTGGCAGGTTCCGGCCAGTGACGACACCCAGTTTGGCCGAGAGGTACTGGATGAACATGGCGAGCACGTTCGCGCACATGATGACCCAGAGCAGCAGGTAGCCGTGGGTGGCGCCAGCTGACATGTTGGTGGCGAAGTTGCCGGGGTCGACGTAGGCGACCGCGACCACGAACGCGGGCCCCATCGTCATGCTGGTGGTCACGATTCTGGCCTTCCACGCCCGACCTCGAGTGTGGCGCGCTTCGTCGACCATGTGGTAGACCTTTCGGCCAAGTTTCTCAGAAATGCTCAGATTGGCACGCGTTCCACGCTGAACGGTCGGCACCGCATTAACAGTCAAGCCTAGTTTGACAGATTTCTCGGCTCCACCCCCCGGCCCCTTCAGCAAGCTGCACTTCCATTTCAGGAAGCCGCTAATGTAAGGAATCTCATCTTTCGTCGCTGGTCAATAAGGTGAATGTTTGTAGTGGACTTGTCGGGTACGGTGAGGGAGTTCGGCAGGATCATTCAGGGATCGCGGGTGAACCGTTTGGGTTCATCGTTCTTTGGTCTAGGATGCGTAGGTCTCGCTGGGGAGAGTGTGCACGTTGGTCTGCCTGGAAAAGGAGATGGATCTGCTTCGCCTAATGCTCCGGCACACCACGTGTGGCCGGGGTGGCGTGGTGATGGTGAGCGGCCCGCCCGGCAGTGGCAAAACCGAACTGCTGCATGGTTTCGCCGATCACGTGGTCAGGTCAGACGCCTTGTTGCTCGGTGCGACCGCGTCGCGCAGCGAACGGGACGTCCAGTTCGAGGTAGTGGTTCAGCTCCTGCAGAAGATCCAGGAACTTTCTGGTCAGGTCGTCGCGGTCCAGGATCGGAGAGTCCTGGCGATGTGCGAGGACAACCTCCGGAGATCCGCGCGCGGGGCGAGCGACGAGGCATACGCACCGGTCGTGCAGGCATTGTGGACAGTACTCACCCGACTCGCCGGGACCAGACCGGTGGTGATCGCGGTCGATGACGTGCACTGGGCCGACGAGTCGTCCCTGCGTTGCCTGCTGGCCGTCGCTCGGCGGCTGCCGTTCACCCAGACGTTGCTGGTGCTCGGCATGCAGACCGGGCCACAGTACGACTACCACCCGCTGCACGCCGAGTTGCTCTGCCAGCCGCACTGCCATCGCGTGCGGCTGTCGCAGCTGTCAGTGGACGGCGTGCGCGCCGTGCTGGCAGGTGTTCTCGGTGATACCGAGGCGGATCGGCTCGCGGCGGTCGGCCACGAGGTGACCGGTGGGAACCGCCTGCTGGTGAACGCGATGGTGGCGGATCTGCGCGGTACGCGCTCGGCGGAGCCGGTCGGCGAGGCCTACGGCGAAGCCGTGCTGACCTGCCTGTACCACGGCAGTCCAAGGCTGCTCGCGGTCGCCCAGGTCATCGCGGTGCTCGGCGAATCGGTTGCGGACAGCCTCGTCAGCGGCATCCTGGGCATCGATCGTGATACGGCGGCACGCTACCTGGACGCCCTGGACGCGATGGGGGTGCTGCGCGACCGGTCGTTCCGGCATGACGCGGGGAGCCGGGCGGTCCTGGACCAGGTGGGTGCCGAGACGCGGGCCCGAATCCACCGGTCGGCGGCGATGCTGCTGCGTCAGGACGGGGCGGCCGACGAGGTCGTCGCCACGCAGCTGCTCGCCGCCGGGCCGCCGCTGCCGCCGTGGTCGGTCGGCGTGTTGCGCGCGGTCGCCGAACAGGCGCTGCTGAGCGACTCGCCGGACCTGGCGGTCCGTTGTCTGGCGCAGGCGCGCTCGACAACCCAGCACCGCCCGGAGCGGGACGCGGTCACGGTGGAGCTGGTGTCCGCGCGGTGGCGAACCGACCCGTCGACCGCGTTCCGTCAGCTGCCCGAGCTGTGCGCCGCGGTTCGCGACGACACACTGACCAGGAGTCATGCGACCGCCCTGCTGCCCCACCTGCTGTGGCACGGCCGGTTCGATGACGCGGCGGTGCTACTGCACCGGCTGGCCGCCCTGCCGGTCACCGCCGACTCGGCCGACGTGGAGTTTTCGCGACTGTGGCTGGCCTTTCACTACCCAGCCATGGCGTCGAGGTTCCCGATGCCGACCGACAGCCGGCCGGCGCCGGCGACCGCCCTCTGGCCGGACCCCCGGCTACAGGCGGCGCGGATCCTCCTGGCATTCCGTTCCGGGGATCTGGGCGACAACCTGGTCCGCCAGGCAGGACAGTTGCTGCACGGCAGCCGACTCTCCGAGATGACCCTGGAGCCGATCACCACGGTGCTCGCTGTGCTGGTCCAGGCCGACCACGTCGGTTCGGCGGCTCGGTGGTGCGATGCGCTGCTGAGCGCGACGTCGGTCCGCGACGCACCGACCTGGCAGGCGGTGCTGTCGAGTCAGCGCGCGGAGATCGCCCTGCGCGAAGGCCACCTGGTGGCCGCGCGGCGGTATGCCACGGACGCGTTGCGGGGGTTGGACGCCAAACAGTGGGGGGTCGGTATCGGGTCGCCGCTCGCGAGCGCGCTGCTCGCGGCGACCGAGCTGGGAGACCTCGCCGAGGGCGCGCGCCTGTTGCGCCAACCGGTGCCCGAGGCGATGTTCGAAAGCCGGTTCGGGTTGTCCTATCTGCACGCCAGGGGGCACCACCTGCTGGCGACCGGCCAGCCGCACGAGGCGTGCGACGACTTCGTGCTGTGCGGCGACCTCATGACGGCCTGGGGCATCGACCTGCCGAACAGCATCGCGTGGCGCCTGGACCTGGCCATGGGTCTGCTCGCGGTCGGCGACCGTGACCTGGCGCGCGCGTTGATCGAGGAACAGTCGGCCAGGACGACGGTGACGACGGCCCGTTCCCGGGGCACCATGTTGCGGCTGCTCGCGGCGACTCGCGATCAGCCAGACCGGCATCGGCTGCTCAGCGAGGCCTGCGACATCCTGCGGGCCGCCGGCGCGCAGCTCGAGTTGGCGAAGGCGCTCACCGATCTCAGCCAGTCCCACCGCCTGCGCGGCGAGGACGACCAGGCGCGGCTGAGCGCACGGCGCGCCTCGCGGATCGCCAAGCAGTGTGGTGCGGAGCCGCCGCGGACGGTGCTCACCCGCGGCGACATCCCGGCCCCCCGGCAACCGGACGTGACCAACGTCTGGCACCCGTCGGGCGTGGCGACACTGAGCGATGCGGAGCGCAGGGTGGCCGCGCTGGCCGCGCGGGGTATGACCAACCGGCAGATCGGCCTACGGCTGTTCATCACGGTCAGCACGGTGGAACAACACCTGACCCGGGCCTACCGCAAGCTGAATGTCAACGGACGCGCCGAGTTGCCCGCCGAGCTCGACTTCACGACCGTCGACCGAGACTGACGCCGGGTCCTCACTCCGCGATCTTCGTCTGCTGGAACCACCGGAAGACCGGCATCGTGGTTCCGTCGACTTCACGGTCTCCACCGGAGTACTCGAAGTGTTCGTAGCCATTGCCCCTGACCAGGCGGACCCGGTCCGACAGGTCGGTGACCTCGTACACGCGGTTGGCCTCGGGCAGGCTTACTGGACCACCTTCCAGCAACACCTTGATCGGTTCCATGTGCGTTCTCCTCTCGCGTCACCGCACCCGTGGGGAAAGACTCCGGGGTGGCCGCTGCCGGATTCTCGGCGCCGATGCTCACCACGGTGCTGGTGGATAATGGCCAAAAGGAACCCCTAACCCTGACCGGTACTGATCGACCTTTGTGTTCTAGGGGTTCGACTAGGGGCCTTCCTGGTCAAACTCCTGAAATGGAACAGCAGGTTCCTGAGCAGGTTCTCGACTGGTTGTCCGAATACACTGGCCAACGGCGGACAGGGTAGCTGGCTGCTGACTGAAATGAATGAACACGAGACCTCTGGAGAAAAGAAATGCGTGATACAGGCTGGGGGATTGGTGAGTAGAGTAGTGCGTCCCCGGATATTCGGAGACCAGGCCTGTGGCTGAGGTAATACATGCGATTTTATGTGTTGGGCCCACTGCAGGTCTGTGACGGCGACCGACTGATGCGCGTGCGCGGGGTCCGGCAGAGCGCGACGTTGGGCTACCTGTTGTTGCACCGCAACGAGATGGTGCCGGTGAGCAGGCTGATCGACGCTGTCTGGCCGGCGACGGTGCCGCAGACCGGGCGGCAGATCCTGCACAACGCCATCTTCCGGTTGCGCGGCATCATCGCTACCGCGCGCAGCGCCAACCGGCCGGTCAAGCTGTTGCGTGACGGTCCGGGTTACCTGCTGCTCGTCGACGACGATTCCCTTGACCTGGCCAATTTCCGGAGACTGGCCGCCGGCGGGCAGGCCGATCTCCGGGCAGGCCGGTGGGAACGGGCCTCGGCCACGCTGCGCTTCGCACTGCGGTTGTGGCGGGGACCGGCGCTGACCGACCTGGCCGAGCACGGATACGCCTGGCCGGAGCTGCGGGCGTTGCACAACGAACGGGTGGCGGTCCTGGTGAACCGCGTCGACGCGGATCTCGCGCTTGGCCGCTACGAGGACGTGATCGGCGACCTGGAATACCTGATGGAAACCGATCCACTGCGTGAGCAGGTGTGCGGGCGGTTGATGCGGGCGTTGTACGAGACCGGGCGACAGTCCGAGGCGCTTGGCCTTTACCGCAGAACGAGGGACGCGCTGATCAGCCAGCTCGGCCTCGAGCCAAGCCCGCAACTGCGGGAGTTGGAATACGCCATCCTCAATCACGATCTTGATCCGGTGGCCGCCGGGGAGTTGGTCCCGGTGACCGCGGGTGCGGTTGACACCGGATTGAACAAGAGAATGTGGTAAGACGAAGAGAATTGGAGATCCTGGATGGCGCAGATGTCACCGGCCATGCTCGCCGCGGTCGAGCAGGCAACGTTAAAGGAACTCAAGGACGTCAGCATCGACGACATGATCGACTATGTGCACAAGGATCTGAAGAAGCTGCCGAACTATCTCGACCTGTACAAACGGTACTTCACGCATCGGTGGAACGCCTATGACCTGGACTTCAGTCAGGACTCCATCGACTGGTGGACCAAGATGACCGATGTGGAGCGCAAGGCGTTCACCGAGATCGCCGCCGCGTTCCATCACGCGGAGCGTCAGGTGGAGATCGAGCTGCCCATCTTCATGCTGTCGGGCAGCGAGGAGGCCAAGATGTTCCTGGCCACCCAGCTGGAGGACGAGGCGCGGCACACGTTGTTCTTCGACCGGTTCTACCGGGAGGTCGTCGGCCTGCCGGGTGAGTCGGTGGAGGACCTGCTCGCCTCCTCCTTCCCGCACGTGCCGGAGACGTTCGTGGGTGCGTTCGGCCTGCTGTCCTATCTGTCCGAGGATCTGCGCCTCGACGTGGAGAACCCGGCCAAGCGGGTGCGGTTCGCCACCTCCTACTTTCTGTGGATCGAGGGCGTACTGGCCTTGACGATCATGAAGTTGACGCTGACGTACTGCCGTAACAAGGGCTACCTGCCCGGCTACTACACCGGATTCATCGCGTCCTGCCGCGACGAGTCCAGGCACGTCCAGTTCGGCATGCGGTTCCTGCGCGACTCGGTGCAGGAGGACCCCCGGCTGCTGAACGAGATCCACGAGACCCTGCGCACCGAACTGGCGATGAACGGCGGCGCGAGCGTGCCGGCCCCGCTGGAGCCCCTTGGCTTCTCCGAGGAGGAGGTCGTCCAGTTCATGATCCGGCAGGTGAACAACAAGCTGTCCGATGTGGGCATCTCGCTGCCGCCGGACATCCAGGAGATGGTGAACAGCATCCAGCCCGAGATCGCGGGAGGCTGACCGATGTCGACGATTGCGCGGACCTACGAGTTTCTCAGCGTCCCGTGGGCCGAGGCCGCTCGCGAGCAGCTCGATCGCGGCCCGAGCGAGGAGACGCTCGCCCGCAAACAGGAGAGCTACTGGGAGTGGATCGCGGCGACCCGCGAACCGTACTCCCACACCTGGGCGTTGGGGGTGGCCGACGAGCACGGCGACACCTCCTACCTGCGGCTGACCTGGCAGCGCGGCAAGTGTGCCAAGTCGGAGATCATCGCACCGGGCGCGCCGGTGTCGGCTGACTTCGTGATCGTCGGCACCAGGGAGACCTGGCGGCGGTTCCATGCCGGGGAGCTGAACCACCAGCGGATGGTGGTGGACAAGCAACTGCGGCTGACCCACGGCAACATCCTGATCTTCTTCCGCGCGGTCTTCTTCTTCATCGAGTGCCTGGCCGCGCTCCAGTTGGTGCCCACCAGCTTCGACTGACCACTGACTCGGCGCCGCCCCACCTTTCGGGTGGGGCGGCGCCGAGCCGGTCAGCCGATCAGGTCCGCGGCGGCGGCGAACGATCCGTACCGACCCCGGTGGAACACCAGTGGCGCCTCGCCGGCGGTCGCCGCCAGCTGGACCACCCGGCCGATCACGATCACGTGATCCCCGGCCGGATGCGCGTCCTCCACCGTGCAGTCCATCCACGCGATCGCCTCGGACAGCCGAGGTCCGCACGGGCCGGATGCCCACCGCACGTCGGCGAACCGGTCGATCCCCTTGGCGGCGAACTGGCGGCACAGCCACTCGTGTCCGGCCTCCAGCACGTTCACGCAGAACGACCCGGCCTCCCAGATCACCGGCAGGGTCGAGGAGCCTCGTGCGCCGCAGAACAGCACCAGTGGCGGGTCCAGGGAGACCGAGGCGAACGAGTTGCACGCCATTCCCGCGGCCTGATCCGGTGGCCCGCCGGCGGCGATGATCACAACCCCGGTCGGAATATTTCCGAGAACCTGCCGAAAGTGGGCTGGATCAATGGCGGACATAGCCATCCTCTCCGCGAACGGTTACTTCTGAGAAATCGTAGGCAGGTCGCCGGTCCGAAGTTTTGGTACAGCCGACCAGAACACTGGTCGAAATTTGGGACGCCGGCGCACCGAATCATCTCCCCGGGTGGTGTTCACTAAAGCATCGGAACCGGGCGGATCTGCCTCTACTGAAAGGTGAACAGCGTGTCCACGGACCTGGATATGGGATATGTGCCAGCGGTACAGAAGTATGTCGACAGGGCGCAGGGACTGATCCCGCTGCTGCGCGCCAACGCCGCCCGCGGCGAAGAGGACCTCACCCTGGCGGCGGAGTGCGTGGACGCGCTGCGCGACGCCGGGTTCTTCCGGATGAGCGTGCCCAAACGGCTCGGTGGCGACGAGCTGGACATTCGTACCCAGTCCGCGATCATCGCCGCGCTCGGCCGTGGGGACGCCTCCGCCGGCTGGCTGGTCAGCATCACCGGCGCGGCCGAGGTGCTGGCCAGCCTGATCTCCGAAGCGGGTGCCAAGGAGCTGTTCGGCGCCACGGCGGACGCGTACGTGTGCGCCAACGGTGGGCATCACAGCGCCACCGCGACCAGGGTGGACGGTGGTTACGAGATCTCCGGGCGGTTTCCCACCATCTCCGGCTGCGAGATCGGCGACTGGATGATCCTGGCGGTCGTGCCGGTCGTCGTCGACGGTGAACCCACCGGTGAGTTGATCTCGGGGGCCGCCCCGCCGAGGGCCGGCCGCATCGACCGCACCTGGAACGTCGCGGGCATGCAGGCCACCGGCAGCCACAGCGTGGAGTACGACGAGCTGTTCGTGCCGGACAGCCGGGTCATCGAGCACACCGTCGACGCGGCCGGGGGCCTGACCAACTTCCCCGGTCCGGACACCTTCGCGGTGATCGCGCATCGATCCATCGCCTCGCTGGTCGGCGCCGCGCACGGGGCACTGGACACCGTGCGGGCGATGCTGGACAAGGGCAAGCCGTTGATCGACACTACCTACACCAGTTCGCTGGAGTCGCCGGTCGTGCGCCAGTGGCTCGGCCAGGCCACGCACCTGGTGGACATCGCCTACCGGAACCTGCTGACCGCGTCGGACCTGTACGACTCGGCCAGGGCCGAGGGGTCCATGTCGCGGGAGGAGCGCACCCGGGCCCGGATGCACGGGGTCTCCGCGCTGGAGTCCGCGCGCCAGGCCATGTTGCGGATCCTCGACCTCGGCGGAACCAGCGGTTTCGCCAACACCAACCCGTTGCAGCGGTACTGGCGGGACTTCGAGGTGGGCAGCCACCACATCCACTTCAGCAAGTTCGTGGCCCACGAGGACTACAGCCGGGCGCTGCTGGGGATCGATCCCCCCGTCTCGGTCATTCACTGAACGACGGCGCGAACGACCTGGCTCGCCCACCGGATCCGGTGGGCGAGCCAGGTCGCGTTCGGGGGGTCAGCTGGAGCCGAAGCGGTTGTCGATGGCGAACTTCCACGCACCATCGGCGTCGCGCACCAGCACGTCGGTGGCCCGGCCGTGTTCGGTGCCGCGGGTGCCGTCCTCGCCGAGCTCGTCCAGTGACCAGTCGGTCACGATCAGAGCCACGTCGCCGGCCAGGTAGGTGTGCACGAACGTGAACTCGACCTGTGGCTTGGACTTGGCGAAGTACTCGGCGAGCGCCTCGCGCAGGTCGCCGCTCTTGGACAGGGCGACACCCCGGTCGATCACGGTGACCCCCTCGTCGGTGTAGTGGGCGAGCACCGCGTCGGCATCACCGGCGTTGAACGCGTCCTTGTACATCTGCTGGAGTTTGGTGAACATCTGTTGCTCCTCGGCGCACGGGGGGCATCATGGGCTGTCGTCATGATAAATTCCCGGTCGCGTTTCCCGATAACTGGTCACTAATTGACCGCTAACCAGGTGGGTGGATTATCACTCGGTTAGTGGGCGGTTATCCCGGTACTGAATGATGAATTTCAAGCCAAGGGAGAAGGGGTGACCATGACGTCCGAAGTCAACGAACTGGTAGATGGCGTCCTGCACAGGGCGACGGGCGAGGTCGGTCTTGATGTGGAATACGTACGGGCCACCGGCAACACCGTGTTCGCGAAAGGTCCGAATGGTGCCGAAATTCCGGTGAGCGACTTTCTCGGCGGGTTCGGGGCGCTGCTGCTCGGCCACAACCACCCGAACCTGGTCGCCCATGTGACCGGCCTGCTCCAGCGGGACGCCCCGGTGCTGACGCAGCTGTCGTTGCGGCCGCAGGCACACGAGGTGGTGGGCACGCTCAACCGGATCCTGCACCGGGAGTTCGGCAGCGACGAGCCGTACTTCGGGGTGTTCGCCAACAGCGGGGCAGAGGGCGTCGAGGTCGCGGTGAAGCACGCCGAGTTGGACCGCGGGCTGCGGGTGGACGCCCTGCGCGCCGAGATCGACAAGCACATCGGGGTCGCGCTGGCGGCCGCGGCGGCCGGCGCCGGGGTCGACGGAACGGTGATGGGCCTGCCAGCCTGGGCCGCCCCCGAGGCGGTGGTCGCGGAGGTTCGCCGGCGCAACGAGGAGGCGTTCGCCAGCCCGCCTCGGCTCATCGCGCTGAGCGGCGGTTTCCACGGCAAGCTGATGGGCTCCAGCCAGCTCACCCACAACCAGGACTACAGGCTGCCGTTCACCGCGCTGGCCGCGCAGGCCACCTTCACCCAGGTCAACGATCCGGAGGCGTTGCGGGCGACCTTCGAGAACGCGCGCGTCACCGGCTACGACCTGGGGTTCACCGAGACGGGAGTCGAGGTGGTGCGGCGCGATGTGCCGGCCTTCTGCGCGCTGCTGCTGGAGCCGGTGCAGGGCGAGGGCGGCATCGTGCCACTGACCGCCGAGTTCGCCAAGCAGGTCCAGGCGCTGAGCGCCGAGTTCGACTGCCCGGTCATCGTGGACGAGATCCAGAGCGGCACCGGTCGCTCCGGGAGCTTCTTCGCCTCCGCCCAGTGCGGTCTGCTCGGGGACTACTACGTGCTGGCCAAGAGCATCGGTGGTGGGCTGGCCAAGCTCGCGGTGACCCTGGTGCGGGCCGGCCGGTACCGGCCCGAGTTCGAGATGGTGCACAGCTCGACCTTCGCCAAGGACGGGTTGTCCACCTCGGTGGCCGCCGCGGTACTGGATCTGCTGGAGGCCGACGACGGGGCGATCTACCGGCTCGCCGGTGAGCGCGGCCGTCGGCTGGCGGAGGCGTTGCGGGAGGTACGGGCGGACTATCCCGCGATCATTGCGGATGTCCGCGGCCTCGGCCTGCTCCAGGGCGTCGAGTTCGGTGACCTGTCCGCGTCGGGTTCCGCGCTCGCCGCGCAGCTTCAGCGCGCGGGCCAGTTCGGGTTCCTGGCCTGCGGCTACCTGCTGCATGAGCACCGGGTCCGGCTGTTCCCCACCGGTAGCGCACCGAACACCTTGCGGCTGCAGCCATCGGTGTACGTCACCGACGAGGAGATCGACCGGTTGGCCACCGGACTGCGTGCGCTGTGCGCGCTGCTGGCTGCCGGTGACGATCATGGACTCACCGCCTTCGTCGGCGAACGCGCCTTCTAGGGGACCGGGATGGCGAACACGGCGCGCTTGCTGCTGTCCGCGGCCCCCGGGGTGGCAGACGAATCCGCCTGCCACGCCGAGGTGATCGCGGAGGCGATTGTCCACTGTGGACATGAAGGGGTCGGCTGGGCGGTGTCCACCGGAGGCGACCTGCGCAGGGCCATCACCCAGGAGTTGGCCGAGTGCGGTGACGTCCGGCTCACCCCGGTTGACCACGCGTTCCTGGAACTCATCGCGCTGTGGTGTGCGCTGCGGCTGTGCGGCGCCCAGCGGCTGCCGGCGGCACTGACCAGGGATGTCGAGGCGGCGGTGCGGACCCACGTGGAACGCGGCTTCGAACTCGACGCGTCGCTGGCCATCATCCGCATGGCGCATGCCCGGATCACCCAGGACCTGATGGGCAGATGTGGTCGGCTGGGTGCGGCTGATCGCCCGACGGCGGTGATGGGCGAGCTGTCCGAGGCGCTTTTCGACGCCATGGAGACCCTGTGCCGGCTGGTGTCCACCCGGTTCCTCCGGGAGCGGGAGAAATGGCACAGTGGGCTGGTCGCGCAGCGCCGGGAGTTGGTGCGCGGCGTGCTGCGCGGTGAACCCGTGCCCGAGGACAAGGCCACGCGCAGGCTCGGGTACGACGTCGCCCAGCAACACCTCGCCGTGCTGGTGTGGTCCGAACGGGACGACCGGCGGGACGCGGACCTGGAACGCGCCGCGCTGAGCCTGCTCGGCCGCGCGGGCTGCGCGGCGAAGCTGCTGATCCCGGCCGGCGCCGCCGGCCTGTGGGCCTGGGGCGCGCAACCGGCGACGGGTGCGGTGCTGGTCGATGTGCCGTTGCCAGGGGACGTGCGCGCCGCGGTCGGGCTCCCCGCCTGCGGGGTGGGCGGACTGCGCACCTCGCACCTGCAGGCCGTGACCGCGGCCAGGATCGGCACCCGCTCCGGCACGGCCACCGTGCACGAGTACCGCACGTTGGAGTTCATCGCGCTGTTGGCCGCGGACGAGCAGGCTGCGGCGGCCTTCGTGGCCCGCGAGCTGGGGCCGTTGGCCGAGGACACCCCGACCGCGCGGATGCTGCGGGCCACGTTGAAGAGCTACCTCGACGAGGACCGCAGCCCGGCGGTCGCGGCCCGACGCCTGCACGTCGCGAAGAACACCGTGCTGTACCGGGTGAAGAAGGCCGAACAGCTTCGGGGCAGCCCACTGGGAGACAACCGCCTGCAGTTGCACGCCGCGCTGCATCTGGCGGAGGTTCTCGGCACGGGTGGCGCGCGGCCCGTCGGCATGGCGGCAACGGCCTGAGCACGTCCTTCGACGCGAGGGGAAGCGGATGAGCACGTCCAGCGTGGTGGACCCGGCGATCGCGGTCATCGGCCTGTCCTGCCGGTTCCCCGGCGCGTCGGATCCGGTGGAGTTCTGGCGGCTGCTGGCCGACGGGCGCAGTGCCGTCGTCGACGGGCCGGCCGGGCCGGCCGGGGTGCTCGCGGACACCGATCGATTCGACGCGGAGTTCTTCGGCATCTCTCCACGAGAGGCCGCCGCGATGGATCCGCAGCAGCGGATGTTGCTTGAGCTCACCTGGACGGCGATGGAGAACGCCCGACTACGGCCGGCGGCGTTACGCGAGCGCCCGGCCGGGGTGTTCATCGGCGCGATGGCCGACGACTTCGCGGTGCTGGCCGCCCGGCGAGGCCCGGACGCGGTCACCCGGCACACGCTGACCGGGGTGAGCCGGGGACTGTTGGCCAACCGCCTCTCCTACCATTTCGGACTGCGCGGTCCGAGCCTGACCGTCGACTCCGGACAGTCCTCCTCGTTGGTGGCCGTGCACCTCGCGGTGGAGAGCCTGCGCCGCGGCGAGTCCACAGTGGCCATCGCGGGCGGGGTCAACCTGAACCTGGCGCTGGACAGCACGGTACGGGCGCGGCGGCTCGGCGCGTTGTCCCCGGATGGCCGCAGCTTCACCTTCGACGCCAGGGCCAACGGTTACGTGCGGGGCGAAGGCGCGGCGGTGGTGCTGCTCAAGCCACTGACCTCGGCGATCGCGGACGGCGATCCCATCCACGCCGTGATCCTGGGCAGCGCGGTGAACAGCGACGGGGCCAGCGACACCCTGACCACGCCGACGGCGGCCGGCCAGCAGGCGGTGGTGGCCGCGGCCCAGCGCCGGGCGGGCGTCGAGGCGGGCGAGGTCGCGTATGTCGAGCTGCACGGCACCGGCACCAAGCTCGGTGATCCGGTGGAGGCGGCGGCCCTTGGCGCGGCCTTCGTGCACCGGGAGGAGGAACTGTCCGTCGGCTCGGTGAAGACCAACATCGGCCATCTGGAGGGCGCGGCCGGTATCGCCGGCCTGCTCAAGGTGGTGCTGTCGCTGGCCAACCGGGCACTGCCGGCCAGTCTCAACTTCGCCGTGCCCAACCCGGACATCCCGCTGGCCGAGCTCGGGCTGCGCGTGGTGCCCGAGCTCACCGAACTGCCCGCGCACGGCCGGATCGTCGCCGGGGTGTCCGCCTTCGGCATGGGCGGCACGAACTGCCACGTGGTGCTGTCCACCGCGCCCGAACCCGCTCGAGCCGGCGAGCCGCGCCGGGCCGCCGGGGCCGCCAGGGCCGCCAGGGCCGTGGCCTGGCCGGTGTCGGCTGCGTCCCTGCCCGCGTTGCGCGCGCAGGCGGCGTCGTTGCGCGCGCACGTCGACGCGGACCCCGACCTCGACCACGTGGACGTCGGACTCTCCCTGGCCACCACGCGTACCCACTTCCGGCATCGCGCGGTGGTCGTCGGCCGGACCCGGCACGAGTTGCTGACCGGCTTGGACGCGTTGGGCACGGACGCGCAGTCGCCCGATCTGGTTCGTGGTGAACGAGGCGCGGCGGCCGGCGGCACCGTGTTCGTGTTCCCCGGCCAGGGCGCGCAGTGGGCCGAGATGGCCGTGGCCCTGCTGGACGAGTCCCCGGCGTTCGCCAGCGCGCTCGGGGACTGCGCGGCGGCGATCGAGCGACACGTCGACTGGTCGGTCCGGGATGTCCTGCGCGCGGTGCCGGGCAGCGCCTCGCTGGAGCGGGTCGATGTGGTTCAGCCCGTGCTGTTCGCCGTGATGGTGTCGCTGGCGGCACTGTGGCGGTCGGTGGGGGTGCGCCCGGACGCGGTGATCGGTCACTCACAGGGCGAGATCGCCGCGGCGGTAGCCGTCGGCGCACTGTCCCTTTCGGATGGTGCGGCGGTGGTCGCGTTGCGCAGCAAGGCGATTGCGCAGCTTGGCGGCACGGGCGGCATGCTCTCGGTTCCGCTGCCCGCCGTCCGGGTGCGCGCCGACCTCGAGCACGGGGACCAGCCGATCAGTGTGGCGGCGATCAGCGTGGCGGCGATAAACGGACCCGCCAGCACGGTGGTCTCCGGCGCGGTCGGGGCGGTGCGCGCGCTGCTGGACCGTTACACCGCCGAGGGCGTGGACGCCAGGATGGTCCCGGTCGACTACGCCTCCCACTCCGCGCAGGTGGCACCGCTGCGCGCGGACCTGCTGGCCGCGCTGTCGGGGATCACCCCCCGCCCGGTCGATATCCCGTTCTACTCCACCGTTACCGGTGACCTGCTGGACACCTCCCAGTTGACGGCGGACTACTGGTACCGCAACCTGCGGCAGACCGTGCGACTCGATCAGGCCGTGCGCGCCGCGTTGCGCGACGGCGCGCACGCCTTCGTCGAGAGCAGCGCGCACCCGGTGCTGGCCTACGGTGTCGGGCAGATCATCGACGACACCGGCGCCGACGCCATGGTGACCGGCACGTTGCGCCGCGAGCGGGGCGGCATGGACCAGGTCCTGCGGTCCCTGGCAATGCTCCACGTGCACGGCGAGGTGGACTGGCCGGCCGTGTACGGGCCGTCGGGGGGACGCCGGGTCACGTTGCCCGGCTATGCCTTCGGGGGATCCCGGTACCGGCTCGATGCCGACTCGCCGCCGGTTCCCGTTGCCGCGCACAAGAACGACGACCCGGTCGAGGCGACCCCGGCGCAGGTCACCGATGTGGCCACCGCGGTCATGCGGAGCGTCGCCGCCGTGCTTGGTCACTCCACAGTGGACGACATACCCGTCGGCCGGTCGTTCAAGGATCTCGGCCTCGACTCCGTTGGCGCGGTGGAGTTCCGCGACCTGCTTGGCGCCGCGCTCGGGCAACGGCTGCCGGTGACGCTCACCTACAACCACCCCACGCCGGCCGCGGTCATCCGGTCGCTGTCCGGCGGGTCCACCGAGCGGGCGGCGCCGGCCACGGCCGACGATCAGGAGCCCATCGCGATCGTGGCCATGAGCGGGCGGTGGCCGGGTGCCGCGGATACTCCGGAGGCGTTGTGGCAGCTGGCTGTGGACGGGGTCGACGCGATCGGGCCGTTCCCGGACAACCGAGGCTGGGACCTGGCGGGAATCTATGACCCGGACGGCAGCCGCCCCAACACCTCCTACATCCGCGAAGGTGGGTTCCTGTACACGGCGGACCGGTTCGACGGCGCGTTCTTCGGCCTGAGCCCACGCGAGGCCACGGTGATGGATCCGCAGCAACGGCTGTTGCTGGAGTCGGCCTGGGAGCTGTTCGAGCGAGCCGGGATCGATCCGACGAGCCTGCGTGGCAGCCGCACCGGGGTGTTCGTCGGCATGATGCCCCAGGAGTACGGCCGACGTATGCACCGGACGCCACGGGGTTATGAGGGGCACGCGTTGACCGGCGGCACGTCCAGCGTGGCCTCCGGTCGACTGTCCTATGTGTTCGGTCTGGAGGGACCGGCGCTGACCGTGGACACCGCCTGCTCGGCGTCGCTGGTGTCGGTGCACCTGGCCGTGCAGTCGCTGCGCCGGGGCGAGAGCGGCATGGCCGTGGCCGGTGGCGTCACCGTGATGTCCACGCCGGGCATGTTCACCGAGTTCAGCCGCCAGCGCGGGCTGGCGCCCGACGGCCGGTGCAAGCCGTTCGCCGACGCGGCCGACGGCACCGTCTGGGGCGAGGGCGTCGGGTTGTTGTTGCTCGAACGACTGTCCGACGCGCGCCGCGCCGGGCATCCGGTGTTGGCCACGCTGCGCGGCACCGCGGTCAACCAGGACGGCGCCAGCAACGGGTTGACCGCGCCGAACGGGCCGTCCCAGGAACGGGTGATCCTGGCCGCGCTCGCCGACGCCGGGCTGGCGCCGGAGGCCGTGGACGCCGTGCAGGCCCACGGCACCGGCACCGAGCTCGGCGATCCGATCGAGGCACAGGCGCTGATCAACGTCTACGGCGCGCGGCCGGCGGACCGGCCGCTGCTGCTGGGGTCGGTGAAGTCGAATGTCGGACACACCCAGGCCGCGGCCGGGGTCACCGGCGTGATCACCATGGTGCACGCGTTGCGGACCGGCGTGATGCCGGGAACCCTGCACCTGGACGAACCGTCGCGGCACGTGGACTGGTCGGCGGGCAGCGTGCGGCTGTCCTCGGCGGCGCGGCCGTGGCCGGAGGTGGATCGGCCACGCCGGGCCGGGGTGTCCGGGTTCGGCATCAGCGGCACCAACGCCCACGTGATCATCGAGCAGTACCCGGTGGAGTCCGCGCCCGACCGGGAGCGGGACGAGCCGGGAGCGCCGCTGCCGTGCGTGCTGTCCGGGCGGACCGAGCAGGCCGTGCGCGACCAGGCCGGCGCGTTGGCCGACCAGATCGCCGCCCGACCGGAGCTGTCCGTCGCGGACGTGGGATTCTCGCTGGCCACCACCCGGGCCACGTGGGACGACCATGCCGTGGTCGTGGCCGCCGACCGGGACGAGCTGCTGGCCGGGCTGCTGGCGGTGGCCGAGTCCCGCGCCGGGGTCGCCAGGGTGCCGAGGTCCGGTGGGCTGACCTACCAGTTCTCCGGCCAGGGCGGACAACGCGTCGGGATGGGCCAGCAGCTGTACCGGGCCTATCCGGTGTTCGCCGAGTCCTGGGATGCCGCGGTGGCCGCGGTGGACACCGAACTGGCCGGTGTCCTGGACACCCCGGTGCGCGCGGTGCTGTGGGGTTACGGCGAGCTGATCGACGACACGGTGTACGCCCAGGCGGGTTTGTTCGTCCTGCAGACCGCGCTGTCCGGGCTGTTCGAGTCCTGGGGGGTGCGACCGGACCTGGTGCTCGGGCACTCGGTGGGGGAGATCACCGCCGCGCATGTCGCCGGGGTGCTCGGCCTGGCCGACGCCGCTCGACTGGTGGCCGCGCGCGGCCGGTTGATGGCGCGACTGCCGGCGGGCGGCGAGATGGTGGCGGTGGAGGCCACCGAGGCCGAGGCGGTCGAGGCGATCGCCGGCCTCGGGCAGGTGGCCGTCGCCGCGGTCAACGGCCCCCGCTCGGTGGTGGTGTCCGGCGCGACCGAGCAGGTCCGGCAGGTGACCGGGCGGTTCACCCGGCTCGGCCGGCGGGTCAAACGGCTCCGGGTCAGCCATGCGTTCCACTCGCCGCTGATGGAGCCGATGCTGGCCGAGTTCCGTCAGGTGGTCGGCGGCCTGACGTTCGCCGAACCCGGCATCCCGGTCGTGTCGACGGTGACCGGTCGTCGGGTGCGCGACGAGTGGGGCGATCCGGAGTACTGGGTGCGGCACGTGCTGGCCACGGTCCGCTTCCACGACGCCGTGTCCCAGGTGCCCGGTTCGCAGGCGTTCCTTGAGCTGGGCCCGGACGGTGTGCTGACCGCGCAGGTTCGTCAGGTTCTCGGCGAGGAGCGGGCGGTGCTGCCCGCCCTGCGTTCCGGACAGGACGAGCCACGCGCCGTCCTGTCCGCGCTCGGCGCGTTGCACGCCGCGGGCCACCGCCCGGACTGGGCGGCGGTCCACGGGCCGGCCGCCCGCCGGGTGGACCTGCCGACCACGGTGTTCACCCGCCAACGGTTCTGGCTCAGCGAGGTCAACGGCCATGGCGGCGAGGATCACCCGCTGCTCACCGGCACCGTGCGGCTCGCGGACGGCGGCCTGGTACTCACCGGCGGGTTGTCGCTCGGCAGCCAACCCTGGCTGGCCGACCACGTCGTGCTTGACCGGATCCTGTTTCCCGGTACCGCGTTCGTTGAGCTCGCGCTGCGCGCCGCCGAGCTGGCCGGGTGCGGGACCGTCGAGGAGCTCACCCTGCGGGCCCCGCTGCCGTTGACCGCCGACGCCAGCACCGAGCTGCAGGTCGTCGTCGGCGTCGCGGACGACAGTGGCCGGCGCACCCTGGCCGTCCACTCCCGGACCGCGGCCGAGGACTGGATCGCGCACGGCCTGGGTTACCTGAGCGCCGAGAACCCGGCTCCCCGAGCCACCGCGGACTGGTTGCCGCCCGACGCGGAGCCGGTGGACCTGACCGCGCTCTACGGCACGCTGCGCGCCGGTGGCTACCAGTACGGGCCCGCCTTCCAGGGGCTGAGCGCGGCGTGGCGCCGGGGCGAGGAGGTGTTCGTCGAGGTCGCCGTGCCGGAGGCGGAGGGCTTCCTGCTGCACCCCGCGCTGCTCGACGCCGCCTTGCATCCCCTGGTGGCGAACGGACTCACCGCCGACGGGGAGGTGCGGCTGCCGTTCGCCTGGTCCGGCGTCACGTGGCACCGCCGGGCCGCCACCGCGCTGCGGGTGCGCCTCGTGCCGGCCGGCGACCAGTCCGTGGACATCACCGCCACCGACCAGGACGGCAACCCGGTCGCCGAGATCCGGGCGCTCCGGCTGCTCCCCGCGCGGCTCGGGACCGCCCGTCCGGCGATTCCCCATGTGGTGCGCTGGGTGCCCGCCGAGCCCACCGGCCACGCCGCGTTGGCCGACACTCCCGAGCAGGTGGTGCTGGACGCGCGCGGGCTCGGTGGCGCCGACCCGATGACCGACGTCCGCACGGTGCTCACCTCGGTGACCGCCGACATCCGGGACTGGCTCGCCACGGCGCGCCCCGCCCCGGCCACCCTGGTCGTGCTCACCGGCATGGCCGTGGCCGTCGCGCCGGCGGACGTGCCCGATCTGGGGTCGGCCCCGCTGGTTGGTCTCATCCGCACCGTGCAGGCCGAACACCCCGGCCGGATCGTGCTGCTGGACATCGACGAGCACGCCGACAGCGAGGCGGCCATCCCCCTGGCGCTGGGCTGTGCCGAGCCGGAGCTGGCCGTGCGGCGGGGCGTGGTCCTGGTGCCCCGGCTGGTCAGGCACACCGCGGGGGAACACACCGAGCCCGAGCTGTCGCCGACGGGGACCGTGCTAATCACCGGCGGCACCGGCGCGTTGGGTGCGCTGGTCGCCAGGCACCTGGTCGTCGAGCACGGCGTGCGCCGGCTGCTGCTCACCAGCAGGCGCGGTCCCGACGCGCCGGGCGCCGCCGCGCTGGCCGCCGCGCTCACCGAGCTGGGCGCCGAGGTCCGGATCGCCGGGTGCGACGCCGCCGACCGCGAGGCCATGTCGGCACTGCTGGACTCGGTGCCCGCCGATCATCCGCTCACCGCGGTGGTGCACACGGCGGGCGTGCTCGCCGATGGCGTGTTCGCGGCGATGACCACACAGGACATCGAGAAGGTGTTGCGCGCCAAGGTGGACGCGGCCTGGAACCTGCACACGCTCACCAGGGACCTGCCGCTGAGCGCGTTCGTGTTGTTCTCCTCGGCGGTCGGCGTGCTGGGAAACCCCGGCCAGGCAGGCTATGCGGCGGCGAACACCTTCCTGGACGCACTGGCCGCCTACCGCGTGGCCGGTGGACTTCCCGCGGTGTCGGCGGCCTGGGGCCTGTGGGACGCCGGCATGGCCGGCGGTCTTTCCAGCGCCGAGGTGGTCGCCCTCGGCCGCCGAGGGCTGGCCACCATTTCGGTCGACCAGGGACTGGCGCTCTTCGACGCCGCGCTCGGGTCCGACGTGCCGGCCGTGGTCGCCGCCCGGCTGGACCTGACCGGGTGGACGTCCGACCGTGGCTCGCCGATGCTGCGTGGCCTGGCGGGGGTCGCGGAGCGCACCCCGGTCGCCCCGGTCCGGTCCCTGGCCGCCGAGCTCGCCCCATTGTCCACTGAGGACAAACAGCACCGGTTGCTGGAACTGGTGTCGCGCACCGCGGCCGAGGTGCTCGGCCACGACAGTCCACACGCGATCAAGCCGAACGTCGGCTTCCTGGAGGCGGAGTTCGACTCGCTCAGCGCGCTGGAGCTGCGGAACAGGCTTGCCGGGCTCGTCGGGTCGCCGTTGCCGAGCACCGTGATCTTCGACTATCCGACGCCAAGGGCACTCGCCGGTTATCTGCTCGCCGAACTGGCCGGGGCACCCGCCCCCGACGTGCTCGCCGAACTGGACCGGCTGGAGAACGTGTTCCTGGCGCTGGAGAACGGCTCCGGCGGCGGGGAGCGCGCGGCCGTGGTCGACCGGCTGATCCTGTTGCTCAACCGTCTCGGTGGCGACCACACCGACCTCACCGAGGCATCCGACGACGAGCTGTTCGCACTGATCGACGAGGAACTCGAGCTCCCCTGACCCCGAGAAGGTGAACCACTGTGGCGGACGCCAAGAAGCTGCGTGAGTACCTCAACCAGGTCACCGCGCAGCTCAAGCAGGCCCGTGGCCGCATCCGCGAACTGGATGCCGTGGCCGGCGAGCCCATCGCCATCGTCGGGATGAGCTGTCGGTACCCCGGGAACGTGCGTGACCCGGCCGACCTGTGGCGACTGGTCGCCGACGGGCAGGACGCGGTCACCGGCTTCCCGGCCAACCGGGACTGGGACCTGGACGCCCTGTACGACCCGGACCCGGACAGGTCCGGTACCTCCTACTCGCGGGAAAGTGGCTTCCTGCACGACGCCGATGAGTTCGACGCCGAGTTCTTCGGCATCTCACCGCGTGAGGCGCAGGCCATGGACCCGCAACAGCGGCTGTTGCTGGAGTCCGCGTACTCGGCACTCGAGGACGCCGGCATCGCGCCGAACACCTTGTGGGGCAGTGACACCGGGGTGTTCGTTGGCATCATGGCCCAGGAGTACGGGCCCAGTCTGCTGAACCCGACGGTGGCGGCGGCCGACGGCTATCTGGTCACCGGCAACCAGCTCAGCGTCGCCTCCGGCCGGATCTCCTACACCCTCGGGCTGGAGGGTCCCGCGGTCACTGTGGACACCGCGTGCTCCTCCTCGCTGGTGGCGATGCACCTGGCGGTCCAGGCCCTGCGCAACCGGGAGTGCGGGTTGGCGCTGGCCGGCGGTGTGGCGGTGCTGTCCACGCCGGGATTCTTCATCGACTTCAGCAGGCAGCGCGGCCTGGCACCGGACGGCCGGTGCAAGTCCTTCGCCAAGGCCGCCGACGGCACCAGCTGGTCGGAGGGCGTCGGCACGCTCGCCCTCGCCCGGTTGTCCGACGCGCGGCGGCTCGGCCACCCGGTGCTCGCGCTGATCCGCGGCAGCGCGGTCAACCAGGACGGCAAGAGCAGTCAGCTCAGCGCCCCCAACGGTCCTTCCCAGCAACGGGTGATCCTGCGGGCGCTGGCCGCCGCCGGGCTCACCACGTCCGATGTGGACGCGGTGGAGGCGCACGGCACGGGTACGCCGTTGGGCGATCCGATCGAGGCGCAGGCGTTGCTGGCGACCTACGGGCGGGGCCGTGGCGCCGATCGTCCGCTGTGGTTGGGGTCGTTGAAGTCGAACATCGGGCACACCCAGGCCGCGGCCGGGGTGGGCGGTGTGATCAAGATGGTGCAGGCGATGCGGCACGGTGTGTTGCCGAGGACGTTGCACGTGGATGAGCCGACCCCGGCGGTGGACTGGTCCGCCGGCGGGGTGGCCCTGCTGACCGAGGCCCGGCCGTGGCCGGCGGTGGACCGGCACCGCCGGGCGGCGGTGTCCTCGTTCGGGATCAGCGGCACCAACGCGCACGTGATCCTGGAACAGGCGCCCGAACCGGAACCGGCCGCGCCGAGGAACCTGCCGGACGTGGTGCCCTGGGTGGTGTCCGGCCACAGCGCCGAGGCGGTGCGGGCGCAGGCGGCGCGGCTGGCCGACCACGTCACCCGGCTGCCGGCACCGCACCCGGCGGACGTGGGGTTCTCCCTGGTCACCAGCCGGGACCAGTTCGACTACCGGGCCGCGGTGGTCGGCGGCCGGGACACCCTGCCGGCTGAGCTCGCGGCGGTGGCCGACGGACGCGCGGACGTGCACCAGGTCCGACCCGGTCGAGTGGTGTTCGTGTTCCCCGGCCAGGGCGCGCAGTGGGCGGGGATGGCGGCGGAGTTGCTGGACTCCTCGCCGGTCTTCCACGGGGCGGTGGCGCAGTGCGCGGCCGCGTTGGCACCGTTCGCCGACTGGTCCGTGCTGGACGTGCTGCGGTCCGCCGCGGGTGCGCCGGACCTGGACCGGGTCGACGTGGTCCAGCCGGTCTCCTTCGCGGTGATGGTGGGCCTGGCCGCGTTGTGGCGGTCGCACGGGGTCGAGCCGGTCGCGGTGGTGGGGCACTCCCAGGGGGAGATCGCCGCGGCGGTGGTGGCCGGCGGGCTTTCGGTCGCGGATGGGGCGCGGATCGTGGCCTCGCGCAGCGGTCTGATCGCGCGGGAGCTCAGTGGCAAGGGGGGCATGCTGTCCCTGGCGGTGTCCGCCGAACGGGCCGAGGAGCTTGCCGATGGTGCCGATCTCGCGGTGATCAACGGACCGGCCGCCGTGGTGCTTTCCGGCGCGCCGGACGTGCTCGCCGAGGTGGCCGCCCGGTGCGGGCGGGAAGGTGTCCGGCACCGGATGCTGCCGGTGGACTACGCCTCCCACAGCGTCCAGGTCGAGCACATCGCGGACCGGTTGCGGACGGAGCTGGCCGGGATCACCCCGGTGTCCTCGGCGGTGCCGTTCTACTCCACGGTCACCGGCGGGCGGTTCGACACCGCCGGGCTGACCGCCGAGTACTGGTACCGGAACCTGCGCCGACCGGTACTGTTCGCCGACACCGCCCTGGCCGTGGCCGACAGCGTCGGCCAGGTGGTCTTCGTCGAGGTGAGCACGCATCCGGTGCTGGTGTCCAGCATCGAGGACACCCTGGCGGACGCGCCGGTGGCCGCGCTCGGCACCCTGCGGCGCGACCACGGCGACCTCGCCCAGTTCCTGTCGGCGGTCGGGCAGGCGTACAGCCGAGGGGTGGCGCTCGACTGGACCGCCGCCTACGGACCGGACGCGTCCAGGGTGCCGTTGCCCGGCTACGCCTTCCAACGCAGGCGGTTCTGGCTCGGCGCGGACCGGGCGGCCGGCGATCCCGGTGGGCTGGGGCTGGCCGCCGCCGGCCATCCGCTGCTCAGCACGATGGTCGCCGCGGCGGCCGGGGACGGCGTGCTGTTCACCGGACGAGTGAGCCTGGCCGACCATCCCTGGCTGGCCGACCACGCGGTCCGGGACACCGTCATCCTGCCCGCTACCGCGCTGCTCGAGTTGGCCGTGCACGCGGGCGACCACCTTGGTCTGTCGACTGTGGACGAACTGGTCATCGAGACGCCACTGGACCTGACCGAGCCGCGACAGCTCCAGATCGACCTGCGCCGAGGCGAGGACGGTCGCTACCCGGTGACCATTCACTCGCGCGCCGGGCACGGGCCGTGGGTGTCCCACGCCAGCGGTGTGCTGACCGACCGGCATCGACCGGAACCCGCCGACACCGACCAGTGGCCCCCGGTCGGCGTGGAGCCGGTGGACCTCACCGACGTCTACGCCGAGCTGGCCGAGCGCGGCCTGCGGTACGGACCGGTCTTCCGCGGCCTGACCGCCGCCTGGCGCCGAGGTGACGAGCTGTACGCGGAGGTGGCGCTGCCCGGCGATCCGGCCGGGTTCGGCCTCCATCCGGCGTTGCTGGACGCCGCACTGCACCTGTTCGCGTATCACCGGTTCACCGACGGCATCAGACTGCCGTTCAGTTGGCACGGGGTGCGGTCGCACGCGGTCGGGGCGACCCGGCTACGGGTCCGGCTCACCCCGGCCGGGGAGGGCGCGGTCGCGGTGGCGGCCACCGACCCGGCGGGCCGGCCCGTGCTCACCGTGGACTCGCTGACCACCCGGCCCGCCGACCTGTCCGGTGTCCGGATGTCCGGTGCCGACCTGCTGCTCGAGGAGACCTGGCAGCCGATCGCCCTGCCGGCGGCCACCACCGTCGTGGTGTCCACAATGGACGACGATCGGCCGGGGCCGGCCGTACGCTGGCAGCCGCCCGCCGTCGATGCCGAGCTCACGGTCGCCGTGCGGCAGACGCTCGACCACACCCTCGACGTGGTCCAGCGGTTCCTTACCGAGGACCGGTTCGCCGACACCACCCTCGTGGTGACCACCAGGAACGCGGTGACGGCCACCCGGTGGGACCAGGTGAACCCGGCCGCCGCGGCGGTCTGGGGTCTGCTGCGCGCCGCCCAGTCCGAACACCCGGGGCGGATCGTGCTGGTGGACGCACCCACCGGGGTGGACATCGCACCGGTGTTGGCGACCGGGGAACCACAGCTCGCGATTCGGGGCGCCGCCGTGATGGTGCCCCGACTGACCAGGGTCACCGAACCGGGTTCCCCGGAGGTGGTCTGGCGACCCGACAGCAGCGTGCTGATCACCGGGGGCACCGGCACGCTGGGCGCGGCCCTGGCCAGGCACCTGGTCCGCGCGCACGGGGTCGGGCACCTGGTGCTCACCAGCAGGCGCGGCCAGGACGCGCCCGGTGCCAGGGAACTGGTGGCCGAACTGACCGAGCTGGGGACCCAGGTGCGGGTGGTGGCCTGCGATGTCGCGGACCGGGAGGCCGTGCGGGGCCTGCTGGCAGACCTCGACCGGCCGCTGACCGCCGTGGTCCACACCGCCGGGGTATTGGCCGACGGGACCCTCACCTCGCTGACCGCCGAGCAGGTGGCGCGGGTGCTGCGGGCCAAAGTGGACGCGGCGTGGCACCTGCACGTGCTCACCGGCGAACTGGACGCCTTCGTGCTCTACTCCTCGCTGGCCGGGCTGATCGGCAGTTCCGGCCAGGCCAACTACGCGGCGGCCAACGCCGCGCTGGACGCCGTGGCCCGCCACCGGCGCGAGCGCGGGCTGCCCGCGACGTCCCTTGCCTGGGGACTGTGGTCGTCGGACAGCGGCATGACCGGTCACCTCGAGGACATCGACCACGCCCGGCTGGCCCGGGACGGTCTCGCCCCGATCGACACCGAGGCGGGCCTGGCCGCCTTCGACGCGGCCATGAGCCTCGACCGGCCGGTGTTGGCCGTCACCCCGCTGAACCTGAGCGCACTACGGACCAGCGACTCGGTGCCGGTCCTGCTGCGGGGGCTGGTGCCCCCCGCGCGGCGCCAAGCGGTCTCCGGTGACGACATCGACCTGGCCGAGCGGCTGCGCGCGCTTGCCGAACCACAGCGTCAGGCCACGCTGCTCGAACTGGTGCGTGGTCAGGTCGCGCGCATCCTCGGCCACACCGATCCGGCCGAGGTACCCGAGGACCAGGCGTTCCGCGACCTCGGGTTCGACTCGCTGACCTCGGTGGAGCTGCGCAACCGGCTGAGCAAGGCCATCGGTACGCGACTGCCCGCCACCCTGGTGTTCGACCACCCGACACCCAGGGCGCTGGCCGCGTTCCTGCACGCCGGCCTCGGCGGCGGGCCGATCGCCGCGGCCGCGTCCCCAGGCAGGCCCGCCGCCGACGAACCGGTGGCGATCATCGGCATGGCCTGCCGGTTCCCCGGCGAGGTGGACAGTCCAGAACAGCTGTGGGAGCTGCTGGTGGCCGGCCGGGAGGGGCTGTCCGGGTTCCCGACGGATCGGAACTGGCCGGGGCTGGACACCGTCCACACCGAACGCGGCGGCTTCCTGGCCGGTGCGGCCGACTTCGACCCGGCCTTCTTCGGCATCTCGCCCCGCGAGGCCATCGCCATCGATCCGCAGCAACGGATACTGCTGGAAACCGCCTGGGAGGCGGTGGAACGCGCGGGCATCGACCCGACCTCCCTGCGCGGCAGCAACACCGGGGTGTTCGCCGGCGCCATGTACCGGGACTACAGCGCCCGGTTCACCGGCGCCGCCGGTGACGGTTACGCCGAGGTGCTCGGTGCCGCCAACGCGGGTGGCGTGCTGTCCGGTCGGCTTTCCTACACCCTCGGCCTGGAAGGCCCGGCGGTGAGTATCGACACCGCGTGCTCGTCCTCGCTGGTGGCCATGCACCTGGCGGGTCAGTCCCTGCGCGGCGGGGAGTGTGACCTCGCGTTGGCCGGCGGCGTCACGGTGATGGCCACCCCCGAGACGTTCGTGGAGTTCAGCAGACAGGGCAACCTGGCGGTGGACGGGCGGTGCAAGGCGTTCGCCGACGCCGCCGACGGCACCGGACTGGCCGAAGGCGTCGGACTGTTGCTGTTGGAACGGTTGTCGGACGCCCGGCGCAACGGTAGGCGGGTGCTCGCGGTGATCCGGGGGAGTGCGGTCAATCAGGACGGTGCCAGCAACGGGCTCACCGCACCGAACGGTCCCGCGCAGGAGCGGGTGATCCGCGCCGCGCTGGCCGCGTCGGGAGTTGAACCGTCCGATGTGGACGCCGTGGAGGGCCACGGCACCGGCACCACCCTCGGCGACCCCATCGAGGCGCAGGCGCTGTTGGCCACCTACGGGCAGCACCGCGCGGCCGACCGGCCGCTGTGGCTGGGCTCGATCAAGTCCAACTTCGGCCACACCCAGGCGGCCGCCGGCGTCGCCGGGGTGATCAAGATGGTGCTGGCCATGCGGCGCGGCCTGTTGCCGATGACCCTGCACGTGGACCGGCCAAGCACCGAGGTCGACTGGGAATCTGGCGCGGTACGGGTGCTGGCACTGGCGCGGCCGTGGCCGGAGGTGGACCGGCCCCGCCGGGCCGGGGTGTCCTCGTTCGGGATCAGCGGCACCAACGCGCACGTGATCATCGAGCAGGTGGTCGAGACCGCCGAGGAGCGGACCGCCGTGCCGGCCACGACCGTGCCGTTGGTGCTGTCCGCCAGAACCACCAGGGCGCTGCGGGCGCAGGCCGGCCGGATCGCCGGTCTCCTGCGCGAGCGGGTGGACGCGCCGGTGGCCGACGTCGGTCTCGCGCTGGCCACGACCCGTACCGCGTTCTCCCGACGGGCC
This sequence comes from Actinophytocola sediminis, assembly GCF_054779715.1. NCBI lineage: Bacteria > Bacillati > Actinomycetota > Actinomycetes > Pseudonocardiales > Pseudonocardiaceae > Actinophytocola > Actinophytocola sediminis. Next base: position 68,977 of record NZ_BAAGXS010000035.1, read on the forward strand.
GTGGTGGTCGGTGCCGATCGGGAGGAGCTGGCCGACCGGCTGCGGGAGTTCGCCGAGACCGGCGTCGGCGTCACCGCGCGCTCCGGTGGACTCGCCTATCTGTTCGCCGGCCAGGGCGCGCAACGGGTGGGCATGGGAGCGGGTTTGTACCAGGCGTATCCGGTGTTCGCCGGCGCGCTGGACGCCGCGTTGGACGCGGTGGCGACCGAGACCGCCGAGACCGCCGCGCCCGGCGCGTTGCGGGCCGCGCTGTTCGGTGACCAGGAGCTGCTGGACCGCACCGACCATGCCCAGGCCGGCCTGTTCGTGTTGCAGACGGCGCTGTACCGGTTGTACGAGTCGTGGGGAGTGCGCCCGGACTGGCTGGTCGGCCATTCGGTCGGCGAGATCGCGGTCGCGCATGTCGCCGGCGTGCTGTCGCTCGCGGACGCCGCCCGTCTGGTCGTGGCGCGTGGCCGGCTGATGGCGGCGCTGCCGAGGGACGGCGCGATGATCGCGGTGGAGGCCACCGAGGACGAGGTGCTCGCCCTGCTGGATGGCGAGGACCGCCTTGGCATCGCGGCGGTCAACGGCCCGGCCGCGGTGGTCGTGTCCGGAGACCGCGGCCGCGCTGAGGCGCTGGCCGGTCAGGTCGCGGCCTGGGGGCGCAGGACCAGACCGCTGCGAGTCAGTCATGCCTTCCACTCCCCGCTGATGACGCCGATACTGGCGGAGTTCGGTGAAGTACTCCGGGACCTGTCGTTCGGGCAGCCGGACACCGCGATCGTGTCCACGGTGACCGGTGGGCCGGTCGGCGCCGAGATGTCCCGGCCGGAGTACTGGCTACGGCACATCACCGCCCCGGTTCGTTTTCACGACGCGTTGACCGAGGTGGACAGCCAGTCGGTGTCCGCCTACCTGGAACTCGGGCCGGACGGCGTGCTGGCCGCGCAGGCACAGCGGGTGCTGGACGACCGGGTCGTCGCGCACGCGCTACGCGCGGACAAGGACGAGCGACACACCGTGCTGACCGCGCTTGGCATGCTGTACACGGCGGGACACACGCCGGACTGGGCCGAGGTGTTCGCCGAGGCCAGGACCGTTGACCTGCCGACCTACCCGTTCCAGCGCGAACGCTACTGGCTGGACAGCGCGCCGGTGACCGGAGGCGACGGCCGCGCGGTCGGCCAGCAGCCGGCCGACCATCCGCTGCTGGGCGCGGCCGTGCCGCTGGCGGTGGCCGGCGCGCTGGTGTTCACCGGCCGGCTGGCCCCGGACACGCCTGGCTGGTTGGCCGAACACCGGGTACTCGGGCAGGTCGTCCTGCCCGGCGCCGCGTTGCTGGAGCTGGTCATGCACGCGGCGACCAGGACCGGTATGACCACTGTGGACGAACTGCTCATCGAGTCTCCGCTGGTGTTGGACGGCCCCCGCCAGATCCAGGTCACGGTGTCCACAACAGATGATCGAACCCAGGTGCTGGTGCATTCCCGGCCGGAGGGCCAGGACGTGGACTGGGTTCCGCACGCCAGCGCGACGCTGGTGGCCACGTCCGCGCCGGCCCCGGCGCCCATCGGCATGTGGCCGCCCGCCGGCGCGACGCCGGTCGGGCTGACCGAGCTGTACCCGGAGCTGGCCGCCCGTGGCCTGGACTACGGGCCCACCTTCCAGGGACTGCGCGCCGCCTGGCGCCAGGAGGCGCAGTGGTACGTCGAGGTGGCCGTCGACCAGGACGGGTACGGCGTGCACCCGGCGCTGCTGGACGCGGCGCTCCACCTGGCGGCACACGCCGACCCTCGGCCGCGGCTGCCGTTCAGCTGGAGCGGCTGCCGGCTCCACGCCACCGGTGCGCGGGTGCTGCGGGTACGGCTGACCAGGCAGGGCGAGGACTCGCTGGCCCTGCACGCCGAGGATCCGGCAGGGCGGCCGGTGCTGACGATCGACCGGTTGACCACCAGGCCCGTCAACGCCGACCAGTTCGTCCTCCGGCAGCCGATCACCGGCGCGGTGCACACGCCGGTCTGGCAACCCCTGGCACTCCCGGACTCCGCGCCAACACCCCCCGACGTCCGGGTACTCGCTCTTCCCGAGCCGGCCGAGGACTCGCTGGTCGCCGTTCGGGAGGCGCTGCGCGCCGTCCTCGGTGGGCTCCTGGCCGCGCTGACCGGGTCCGCCGAACTTATCGTGGTGCGCACCGACGGCGCGGTCGCGGTGGACGACCGGGAGACGCCGGACCTGGCCGGCGCGGCGGTCTGGGGTCTGGTTCGGTCCGCGCAGACGGAGTGGCCGGGTCGGATCGTGCTGGTCGACGCCGAGCCGGGCGCCGAACTCGACCTGGCGGCACTCCTGGCCACCGGGGAGCCGCAGCTCGCGGTGCGCTCGGGCCGGGCGAGCGTGCCCAGGCTGGGTGCCGCGCCGCCGACCGCCGACAGTCCTCAATGGACAAAGAACGACCGGGTGCTGATCACCGGGGCGGCGGGGGCGCTCGGCTCGGCGATCGCCCGCCACCTCGTGCTCGCCAACGGAGTGGCGCGGTTGGTGCTGGTGGGCAGGCGTGGTGTGCCAACGGAGTTCGTCGACGAGCTGACCGGCCATGGCGTCGAGGTCACGGCGGTCGCCTGCGACGTGTCCGACCGCGCGGCGGTGGCCGGTCTGCTGACCGAGCACCCGGTCACGGCCGTGGTGCACGCGGCCGGCGCGTTGGCCGACGGGGTGCTGACCACGCTCACCGACGAGCAGTTCGAGTCCGTGCTTCGATCCAAAGTAGACGCCGCATGGCACCTGCACGAACTGTCCGGACCGGTCAAGGAGTTCGTGGTGTTCTCCTCCGTGGCAGGTGTGCTCGGCGGGCCCGGTCAGGCCAACTACGCCGCGGCGAACGCCGCGCTGGACGCGCTGGCCACCCGGCGCGCGCGCCGGGGGCTGCCGGCCAGGTCGCTGGTGTGGGGGCCGTGGTCCAGCGGCGGCATGGCGGACCGACTGTCGGGCGCCGACCAGGACCGGTTGCGCCGCAGGGGACTGCTGCCGATCACCGAACCGCTGGGCGGCGCGCTGTTCGACCTCGGGCTGGCCGGATCGAGCCCGGTGGTCGTGCTGGCGCCGATCGACACCGTGCCGCGCCATGGAGAGGTGCCCGCCATGCTGCGTGGGCTGGTGCCAGCCGCGCCGCGCCGGGCCGAGGTGGAGCCGGAGATCGGTCTGGCCGACCGGCTGCGCGGGCTGGGCGAGCGGGAGCAGAGCCATCTGCTGCGAGAGGTCGTGCGCACCGACATCGCCACGGTGCTCGGCCATCGCGATCCCGCGGCGATCGACCAGGACCAGGCGTTCACGGATCTGGGTTTCGACTCGCTGACCGCCGTCGAACTGCGCAACCGGCTCGTGACCGGCACCGGGCTGCGGCTGTCCGCGAGCCTGGTGTTCGACCACCCAACGCCAGCCGCGCTGGTGCGGTACCTGCGCGCGCGGCTGGCGCCGGCGGCCGAGGACGTGGTCCGGTCCAAGCTGGACGAAGTGGGCCTGTTGCTGGCGGAGGTGCCACCGGACGCCAGGACCCGGGTGCGGATCACCGAACAGCTGGCCGGGATGTTGCGGCGGTGGAGCGATGTCGACGCGGCCGTGGAATCCGATTTGGACAGTGCGAGCGATGAGGAACTCTTCCGGCTCGTCGACGCCACCGGAAAGGACTGAGGCGGATGTCCAACGAGGCGAAGCTGCGGGAATACCTGAGGAAGGCCCTCGCCGACACCAGGCAGGCCCAGCGCGGGCTGCGCGAGTTGGCGGAGCGGGTCAGGGAGCCGATGGCGATCGTCGGCATGGCCTGCCGGTATCCCGGCGGCGTGCGTTCGCCCGATGAGCTGTGGGAGCTGGTGGGCGCTGGCGGGGACGCCATCGGCGAGTTTCCAGAGGACCGTGGCTGGGACACCGAGCACCTCCACCACCCGGACCCGGAGCGCAGCGGAAGCACGTACACCCGCAACGGCGGCTTTCTCTACCAGGCAGGCGAGTTCGACGCCGAGTTCTTCGGCATCTCGCCCCGGGAGGCGCTGGCCATGGACCCGCAGCACCGCCTGCTGCTGGAGGCGTCCTGGGAGGCGCTGGAGAACGCCGGGATCGACCCCACCAGCCTGCGCGGCAGCCGTACCGGGGTGTTCGCCGGCGCCATGTACCAGGACTACGCGCCACCCGCCGGTCAGGCCCCGCCGGAGGTCGAGGGCCTGCTGGCGGCCGGCACCGCCGGGAGCGTGGTCTCCGGTCGGGTCGCCTACACGTTGGGGTTGGAGGGCCCCGCCGTCACCATCGACACCGCCTGCTCCTCGTCGCTGGTGGCCATCCATCTGGCGGCGCAGGCGCTGCGTGCGGGGGAGTGCGATCTCGCGCTGGCCGGCGGTGTCACCGTCATGGCGACCCCCGCCGTGTTCCTGGAGTTCAGCAGGCAGCGGGGACTGGCCCCGGACGGCCGGTGCAAGGCGTTCGCGGCCGCCGCGGACGGCACCGGCTGGTCGGAGGGCGTCGGCCTGGTCGTGTTGCGGCGACTGTCCGACGCGCGGCGCTCCGGCGCACGGATCCTGGGCGTGGTCCGGGGTAGCGCGGTCAACCAGGACGGCGCCAGCAACGGACTGACCGCCCCCAACGGCCCCGCCCAGGAACGGGTGATCCTGCGGGCATTGGCGGCGGCCGAGTTGTCGGCGTCGGAGGTGGACGCGGTGGAGGCGCACGGCACGGGTACGCCGTTGGGCGATCCGATCGAGGCGCAGGCGTTGCTGGCGACCTACGGGCGGAGCCGGCAGGCTGGCCATCCGCTGTGGCTGGGGTCGGTGAAGTCCAACCTGGGGCACACCCAGGCGGCGGCGGGCGTCGCCGGGGTGCTCAAGATGGTGCAGGCGATGCGGCACGGCCTACTGCCGGCCACCCTGCACGTTGACGAGCCGACGACCACAGTGGACTGGTCCGCTGGCGGGGTGGAACTGCTGACCGAGTCACGGCCATGGCCGGCGCTGGCGCGGCCGCGCCGGGCGGCGGTGTCCTCGTTCGGGATCAGCGGCACCAACGCGCACGTGATCCTGGAACAGGCGCCGGCGCCGGAGCCGGCGGACCGGCCGATGCCCACGTCGCGGCGGCCGGTGCCGTGGGTGTTGTCCGGGCGGACCGAGGAAGCGGTGCTCGCCCAGGCAACTCGGCTCGCCGACCACGTGACCGGTCATCCCGACGCGGACCCGGCCGACATCGGCCTTTCGCTGGCCACCACCCGGCCGCGGCTCGGGGTGCGTGCGGTGGTTGTCGGCGACACCACCACCGAGCTGGTGGACGCCCTGCGCGCGCTGGCCACAGAGGACACCGTGCGGACCGTCGGCACCAACCCCGGTGTGGTGTTCGTCTTTCCTGGCCAGGGCGCGCAGTGGGTGGGGATGGCCGAGGAGCTGCTCGAGTCGTCAGCGGCGTTCCGGGAGGCGGTCGCCGAGTGTGCCGTGGCCATCGAGCGGTTCGTGGACTGGTCGGTGCTGGAGGTGCTGCGGTCAGTGCCCGGTGCGCCGGGTCTGGATCGGGTCGACGTGGTGCAGCCGGTGTCGTTCGCGGTGATGGTCGGGTTGGCCGCCTTGTGGCGGTCGGTTGGGGTGGTGCCGGCCGCGGTGGTCGGTCATTCGCAGGGGGAGATCGCGGCCGCCGTGGTGGCCGGTGGCTTGTCCGTTGTGGACGGTGCGATGGTGGTGGTGTTGCGCAGCCGGGCCATCGCGGCGGCGCTGAGCGGTGGTGGTGGAATGCTGTCGGTGGCCGCCACCGTGCCGGAGGCCACCGAACTGGCGGCGGACTCGGCCGAGATCGCCGTGGTGAACGGTCCGGCCTCGGTGGTGCTGGCCGGGTCGGCCGACGGTCTTGCCGAGGTGGCCGCCCGGTGCGTGCGGCGCGGTGTCCGGCATCGGATGTTGCCGGTGGACTATGCCTCGCACAGCACTCAGGTTGAGTCCATTGAAGACACATTGGTGACGGAGCTGGCGACGATGCGCCCGGTGTCGGGTGCGGTGCCGCTGTACTCCACGGTAACCGGTGAGCTGACGGACACGGCCACGATGGACGCGGCGCACTGGTACCGGAACCTGCGGCAGCCGGTGTTGTTCGCCGACACGGTGCGGGTGGTCGCGGACGCCGCCGGGCCGGTGGTCTTCATCGAGGTGAGTACACATCCGGTGCTGGTGTCCAGCATCGAGGACACCCTGGCGGACGCGCCGGTGGCCGCGCTCGGCACCCTACGGCGCGACCACGGCGACCACCGGCAGTGGTTGAGCGCGGTCGGCCAGGCGTGTGCCAACGGGGTCACCCCGGACTGGTCCATGTTGCTCGACCCGGCCGCACGGGTGGTGGAGTTGCCCACCTACGCCTTCCAGCGCCGGCGCTACTGGCTGACCGGCGCCCGCCCGGTCGACCCGTCGGGTCTTGGGCTGAGCCCCGTCGAGCACCCGCTGCTCGGGGGCATGCTGCGTCCCGCCGAGGGCGACAGCGTGGTGTTCACCGGCAGACTCAGCCTGGCATCCCAGCCATGGCTGGCCGACCACGTTGTGCTGGACACCGTGATCCTGCCCGGTTCGGCGCTGGTCGACCTGGCCTTCCAGATCGGTGACCTGCTCGGACTGTCCACTGTGGAGGAGCTGGTCACCCAGGCACCCGTGGTACTGCCCGCCGACGGGGCCATCCAGTTGCAGGTGGTGGCCACACCCGGCCAGGAGAACGACCACGCCCTGACCATCCACACCCGACTGGACACATCGGACGCCCCGTGGACGCGGCACGCCACGGCCGTACTCGGCCCCGCCGCCGCCGCGCCGCCGAGCCAGGGCACCACGTGGCCACCGCCGGGTGCGGAGGTGATCGACGTCAGCGAGATCTACCCGAAACTCGCTGAACACGGCCTGCGCTACGGCCCCCTGTTCCGGGGCCTGGTCGCCGCCTGGTGCGTTGGTGAGCAGCTGTACGCGGAGCTGGAGCTGGCCGGCGAGCCGCAGGCGGGCTTCGGCATCCATCCCGCGCTGCTGGACGCCGCGCTGCATCTGTACGCCTACCGTCACCTGGATTCCGGCAGGGCCGCGATGGGTTTCGCCTGGTCGGGTGTCCGGTTGTACGCCACGGGCGCCACCGCGCTGCGGATCCAGCTGACGCCGACGGGCACCGACGGCGTTCGGCTCCACGCCATGGACCCGGCGGGTGCTCCGGTGTGCACAGTGGACGCGCTGACCACCCGCCCCATGACGCCCGACCAGTTGGTCAAGCGCGGGGAGAGCCCGTACCCGTCGCTGTTTCGGGTCACCTGGTCGCCGGTGCCGGTGAACACCGACGCGGTGGGGGACTACGCGGTGGGGGATTACGCCGTGCTCGAACCCGACACGACGGGCGACCCGCTGCCGGCCACCCACGCCGCGACCAAGGCGATGTTGCGCGCGCTGCGTGCGCCGCTCGCCGGGGACGGACTCATCGTCGTGCGCACCACCGGCGCCGTGTCCGTGCGCCAAGGGGACCTGGTCGATCCGGCCGCGGCGGCGGTCGCCGGCCTGGTGCGCGCCGCGATCGCCGAGCATCCCGATCGGTTCGTGCTGGTTGACATGGCACCGGATTCCACTGTGGAGCTGCCCGCGGTGGTGGCGACCGCGCTGGCCATGGCCGAGCCGGAACTGGCGGTGCGCGGGGACGCCCTGTTCGCCCCGCGGCTCGTCGGGCAGGACCAGCACGGCGGCCAGCAGCCGGCGCCAGGCGTTCTCGGTCCCGCCGGTACGGCGCTGGTGACCGGTGGCACCGGGGCGCTGGGGTCCATCGTGGCGCGCCATCTGGTGACCGAGCACGGCATCAGGCGGCTGGTGCTGACCAGCCGCCGCGGTCCTTCGGCCGCCGGCGCCGAGGACCTGGTGGCCGAACTGTCGGAGCTCGGCGCCGAGGTCACCGTGGTCGCCTGCGATGTGGCCGACCGCGATGCCCTTGCCGAGCTGCTGGCGGGGATTCCGGCCGACCACCCGCTCACCGTGGTGGTGCACGCCGCCGGCGTGGTGGACGACGCGCTGATCACCGCGTTGACCGAGGAACAGCTGGCCGCGGTGTTGCGGTCCAAGGCGGACGCCGCGTGGTGGCTGCACGAGCTGACCAAGGACCACGAACTGGCCGCTTTCGTGTTGTACTCGTCCCTCGCGGGTACGATGGGCGGCCTCGGGGTGGCCAACTACGCTGCGGCAAACGCGTTCCTGGACGCGCTCGCCACCCACCGCGCGAGTCTGGGGCTGCCGGCGCTGTCGTTGGCCTGGGGGCTGTGGGAAGACCCTGGCGGCATGATCGGATACCTGTCGACGGCCGACCGCGCCCGGCTGGCCGATGGCGGCCTGCGGCCCATCACCGCGGCGCACGGCATGTCCATGATGGACACCGCGCTGCGGCTGGCCGTGCCCGCTCTGGTGGCCACCCCGATCGACCTGGCCGCGCTGCGGGCAGGCGGGGGCACGCCCGCCCTGCTCCGTGGCCTGGTGGGCGGCCGGCGGACGGCCGCGGGGCGGGACGTCGGCGGCGTCCTGGCCGACCGGCTGACCCGGCTCCCGGAGCCCGAGCGGCGGGCCCTGCTGCTGGAGCTGGTCACCACGCACATCGGCACGGTCCTTGGCCATGCTGACCCCACGGCCATCCGGGCCGACCAGGCATTCGGTGAACTGGGCTTTGACTCGCTGACCGCCGTCGAGTTGCGTAACCGCCTCGGCGCGGCGACCGGCCTGCGCCTGCGTGCCACGCTCGCCTTCGACTACCCGACCCCGGACGCCCTTGCCGGTCACCTGCACGACACCCTGCTCGGCCGGAAGACCGCCGTGGTGACCGTGACGGCCGCGGCGGACGAGCCGATCGCGATCGTGGGGATGGCCTGCCGCTTCCCCGGCGGCGTGCGCGACCCCGAGGACCTGTGGCGGCTGGTGGTCGAGGGAACCGACGCCATCGGCGAGTTCCCCGACGACCGCGGCTGGGACATCGACGGCGTCTACGACCCCACCGGGGAACGGCCGCGCAGCACGTACGCCCGTACCGGCGGTTTCCTGTACGACGCGGGCATGTTCGACAGCGACTTCTTCGGCATCAGCCCCCGGGAGGCGGCGATCATGGACCCGCAGCAACGGGTGCTGCTGGAGTCGGCCTGGGAGGTGGTGGAGGCAGGCGGCATCGACCCCGCCGAGCTGCGCGGCAGCCGGACCGGGGTGTTCGTCGGCCTGGTGCAGCAGGAATACGGTCCGCGATCCGACGTGATCGCCAGGCAACACGAGACGCACTTCCTCACCGGAAGCACCGCCAGCATCGCCTCCGGTCGCATCGCCTACACGCTCGGGCTGGAGGGACCGGCCGTGACACTGGACACCGCGTGTTCCTCCTCGCTGGTCGCGATGCACCTGGCCGCGCAGGCACTGCGCGGTGGTGAGTGCGCGCTGGCCATCGCCGGCGGTGCCACCGTGATGGGCACACCCGGCCTGTTCACCGGTTTCAGCAGGCAGCGCGGGCTGTCTCCGGATGGCCGGTGCAAGGCGTTCGCGGCGAGCGCGGACGGCACCGGGTTCGCCGAAGGGGTGGGCCTACTGCTGCTGGAGCGACTGTCCGACGCGCGGCGCAACGGCCGCCGGATCCTGGCGGTGATCCGGGGCAGCGCGGTCAACCAGGACGGTGCCAGCAACGGGCTGACCGCACCGAACGGCCCGGCGCAGGAGCGGGTGATCAGCCAGGCCCTGGCCGTGGCCGGTCTGCGCGCCAAGGACGTGGACGCGGTGGAGGCACACGGCACCGGCACCACGCTGGGTGATCCCATTGAGGCACAGGCACTGCTGGCCACCTACGGGCAGCGCCCCGCCGACGGTCCATTGTGGCTTGGCGCGGTGAAGTCCAACATCGGCCATACCCAGGCGGCGGCCGGGGTGGCCGGTGTCATCAAGATGGTGCAGGCGATGCGGCATGGTGTGCTGCCAAGGACACTGCACGTGGACGAGCCAACCCCCGCGGTCGACTGGGCCGCTGGTGCGGTCGCGTTGCTTACGGACAACCGGGACTGGCCGGTGCGCGATCACCCGCGCCGGGCAGGTGTCTCCTCCTTCGGGATCAGCGGAACCAACGCGCACCTGATCCTGGAACAGGCGCCGGACCAACCGGCCGCGGCCGCCGAGCGGCCCGGTCCGGCGTTGTGGGTGCTGTCGGCCCGTACCGGGGACGCGCTGCGATCCCAGGCCGCCCGCCTGGCCGAGCACGCGCGGCGGCCTGCACCGCCGCGGCCGGTGGATGTCGGGTGGTCGCTGGCCACCACCCGCACCTCGTTCGACCGGCGGGCGTTCGTTGTCGGCGAGGATGCCGGCGAGTTCGTGCGCGGTCTCGCCGCCGTCACACCGTCCACTGTGGTCCCCGGTGGACTGGGACTGCTGTTCTCCGGGCAGGGCGGTCAGTGGGCGGGCATGGGAGCGGGGCTCTGCCGCACCTATCCGGTGTTCGCGACGGCCTGGGACGCGGTGCTGGACGCCGTGGATACCGAGTTGGCGCCGTGGTCGCCACTGTCCGTGCGGGAGGTGCTGGCCGGACATCCGGAACTGCTCGACCGGACCGACTACACCCAGGCCGGCCTGTTCGTGTTGCAGACGGCGTTGTACCGGCTCTTCGAGTCCTGGGGTGTCCGGCCGGACTGGCTGGTGGGGCACTCGGTGGGGGAGATCGCCGCCGCGCATGTGGCCGGGGTGTTCTCCCTGCCCGACGCCGCGCGGCTGGTCGCCGCGCGCGGCCGGTTGATGGCCGCGCTGCCCGAGGGTGGGGCGATGATCGCCATCGAGGCGGGCGAGCACGAGCTCCTGGCCGCCATCGACGGTGTCGCCGAGGTCGGGATCGCCGCGGTCAACGGTCCGACCTCGGTGGTGTTGTCCGGGAGCGACCACCAGGTGTCGGCCATCGCCGAGCGGTTCGCCGGGCGCCGCAGGAAACGGCTGCGGGTCAGTCACGCCTTCCACTCGCCGCTGATGGCACCGATGGTGCGTGAGTTCCACACTGTCCTGAACGGACTGTCCTATGCGGAACCTGAGCTGCCGATGGTGTCGTCGGTGACCGGCCTACCGGTCACCGAGGGGCAGCTGTCCGGGCCGAGCTACTGGATCCGGCATGTCGAGGACACCGTCCGGTTCGGCGCGGCGGTGTCGTCGGCGGCCGCCGAGGGTGTCACCAGGTGGCTGGAGCTCGGACCGGATGCCACGCTGGTGACGCAGGCGGAGCGGGTCCTTGCCGACGGCGACCACGTGCTGACCGCCGCGATGCACGCGGGTCGGGACGAGGCGCGTACGGTGCTCGCCGCGCTCGGCACGCTGTACACCGCCGGCGTAAGTCCTCAATGGACAGCGGTGTTCGGCGATGACGCGACCACGGTCCCGCTGCCGACCTATGCCTTCCAGGAACGACGATTCTGGTTGAACACCGCGGGCGACCCGGTGTCCGGGGACGGGTCGGCGGCGCGCGGTGCGCGGACTGTCCGGCAGGACACCATGACGGGCGACGGCGACCCGGTGCCGAACCTGGCGGAGCGCTTCGCCGGGTTGTCCGTGGTCGAGCAGCGGGACCTGGTGCTCGAACTGGTACGGGAACACGCGGCCGCGGTGCTGGACCATGGTGGTGGCGCCGATATCGACCCGGACTATCCGTTCCAGGACCTCGGCTTCGACTCGGTGACTGGCGTGGAACTGCGTAACCGGCTTGGTGCGCTGACCGAGGTGCGGCTGTCCGCCACCATCGTGTTCGACCATCCCACGCCCCGCGCGGTGGCCGGCTACCTGTGGGAACAGCTCATGCCAAGCACGGATCCACTGCCAGGGCTACGACACGGCCTGGACGTGTGGGCGGGCCGGCTCGCCAGCGCCGACCTGGAGCCCGATGGCCGGGCCGCCATCGCCGTCCGGTTGCGGGAACTGCTCACCGCGTTGACCGGACAGGAGGCCGTGCCGGGTCAGCTGGCGGCCGCCTCCACCGAGGAGATCTTCGATTTCATCGACAACCAGCTCGGACGAGCGACCGTCGACGAACCAGCCTGAAGGAGACGTACCCGATGTCCGATGACAACAAGGTTGTCGAGTATCTGAAGTGGGTCACCGCGGATCTGCAACGAACCCGCGAACGCCTGTCAGAGCTGGAGAACACGCGACGCGAGCCGATCGCGGTCATCGGCATGGGCTGCCGGTTCCCCGGCGGGGTCAGCGGACCCGAGCAGCTGTGGCGACTGGTGGCCGGTGAGCGGGACGCGATCACCGAGTTCCCCACCGACCGTGGCTGGGACGTCGCGGGGCGGTACGACCCGCAGCCGGGCAAACCAGGGAAGACCTACACCAAGCACGGTGGCTTCCTCCACGACGCCGCCGCGTTCGATGCCGAGTTCTTCCGGATATCCCCACGTGAGGCCATCGCCATGGATCCCCAACAGCGCCTGTTGCTTGAGGTGGCCTGGGAGGCGGTGGAACACGCGGGGATCGACCCGCGGTCGTTGCGTGGCAGTAGGACCGGTGTGTTCGCCGGGATCGCCGCACAGACCTACAACCAGTCCCTTGACCAACAGGACTACGCCGGATACCTGGCGACCGGCGTGATCGGCAGCATCGCCTCCGGTCGGATCGCGTACACACTGGGGTTGCACGGCCCCGCGGTCACCCTCGACACCGCGTGCTCGTCCTCTCTGGTGGCCACGCATCTGGCCGCCCAGGCGCTGCGCGCGGGGGACTGCGAGCTGGCACTGGCGGGTGGTGCCACCATCATGGGGACGCTGGACGGTTGGCTGGAGTTCAGTAGGCAGGGCAACCTGGCGCCGGACGGCCGGTGCAAGTCCTTCGCGGCCGGTGCGGACGGCACGGGTTGGTCGGAGGGCGTCGGTCTGCTGGTGCTGGCCCGGTTGTCCGACGCGCGTCGGCTCGGCTACCCGGTGCTGGCGTTGGTCCGCGGCAGTGCGGTCAACCAGGACGGCGCGAGCAACGGGTTGGCCGCTCCCAGCGGCCCCGCCCAGGAGCGCGTCATCCAGGCCGCACTGGCCAGCGCCGGAATCTCGGTGTCCGATGTGGACGCTGTAGAGGCGCATGGCACCGCCACCACCCTCGGCGATCCGATCGAGGTGCGGGCACTGCTGGCCACCTACGGAAAGGACCGGGCCGGTGACCGTCCACTGTGGCTCGGTTCGTTGAAGTCCAACATCGGACATACCCAGGCCGCGGCCGGGGTGGGTGGTGTGATCAAGATGGTGCAGGCGATGCGTTACGGCCTGTTGCCGAGGACCCTGCATGTCGATGAGCCGACCCCGGAGGTGGAGTGGTCCGCCGGTGGGGTGGAGTTGCTGACCGAGTCGCGGCCGTGGCCCGTGGTGGATCGGCCGCGCCGGGCGGGGGTGTCCTCGTTCGGGATCAGTGGTACCAACGCGCACCTCATTCTGGAACAGCCGCCGGCGCCGGAGTCCACTCAGGACTCCGGAACCGACACCGTGGTGCCGCTGGTGCTGTCCGCGCCGACCGGCCAGGCACTGCGCGCGCGGGCGAGCGAGCTTGCCCAGCGTTTCGCGGTGTCCGGCGGCCGGCCGGTCGACATCGGACTGTCGTTGGCCACCACCCGAACCCACTTCGACACGCGTGCCGTGGTGGTCGGCGCCGACGCCGAGGAACTGGCGGCGGGACTGCGGGCGGTGGCCGGCGGATCCGCCGGGGCGCTGACCGGCGGCCGCGGCCATGGCAAGCTCGCGTTCCTGTTCGCGGGCCAGGGTGGTCAGTACGCGGGTATGGGGCAGGGTTTGTACGCCGCCTACCCGGTGTTCGCGCGGGCGCTGGATGAGGCGATCGCCGCACTGGATGTCGAACTCGACGGTCACATCGCGTACTCGGTGCGGGACGCGCTGACACACCGCGATGAACTGCACGACCGCATGGTGTTCGCCCAGACCTCGCTGTTCGCTCTGGAGACCGCGTTGTTCCGGCTGGTCGACAGCTGGGGTCTGCGCCCGGACTGGCTGGCCGGGCACTCGGTCGGCGAGATCGCCGCGGCCCACGCCGCCGGGGTGTTGTCGCTGGCCGACGCGTCTCGGCTGGTCGCGGCCAGGGGCAGGCTGATGGATGGTCTCGCGCCAGGTGGCGCCATGATCGCCATGGAGGCGACCGAGTCGGAGACGGCGCGGGCGCTCGCGGCGGAACCGCTGGTCGGGATCGCCGGCGTCAACGGGCCGCGCTCGGTGGTGATCTCCGGCGCCGATCATCGGACGGCGGCGGTCGCGGCGCGGTTCGCGGCGCTGGGACGCAGGGTGAAGCGGCTGCGGGTCAGCTGCGCATCGCACTCCCCGCTGATGGAACCGATGCTGGCCGAGTTTCACCAGGTGGCCGAGGGCCTTTCCTACGAAGAGCCACGGATTCCGATCGTGTCCACTGTGACCGGAGAACTGGTGGACCAGGCCATGTGCGGGCCGGACTACTGGACCCGGCACGCCAGGAGCACCGTCCGGTTCTCGGCCGCGGTGTCCATGTTGGACTCGTTGGGGGTCTCCGCGCTGCTCGAGCTTGGCCCGGACGGGGTGCTCGCCGCGCAGGCGGAACGCATTCTGGACGATTCGGAGCGCGGCGGGCACCTGGTGGTTCCCGCGTTGCGGACCGGACAGGACGAGCCGCGTACCGTGGTCGGCGCGCTCGGCGCGCTGTACACGGCGGGCTTCAGTCCGGCCTGGTCCTCGGTGTTCGGTGACGCCGCCGCCGTGGTGGACCTGCCAACGTATCCGTTCCAACGACAGCGCTACTGGTTGCCAGCCGGGGCCTCGGTCGACGCGAGCGATCTCGGCCAGATCCCGGCCGAGCACGCGATCCTCGGCTCGGTGGTGCAGCAGGCCGACGGGACCAGAGTGCTGTACACCGGCCGTCTGTCCACCGACAGCCACCCCTGGCTGGCCGACGTTCCGGCGGCGGCGGACATGGTCCTGGCGGACCTGGCGCTGTATGCCGCCGATCAGGTCGACTGCGATGTGGTGGCCGAGCTTGTCGGGCACGGTCCGATCCGACTGGCGCCGCGGTCGGCGGTCGGCGTGCAGCTGGCCGTTGAGGCTCCGGGACAACTGGGGGAACGCCGATTCACCATCCATACCCGACAGAACACAGTGGACGGTGTGTGGGAGCTGGTGGCCGACGGTGTGCTCGCCAGGCAGGTAGCGCTGGCCCAGCCGCCCGCCGCTGAGTGGCCACCGGCCGGTGCGGTCGCCGAGGAACTGGATCCGGCGCTGGCCGACCTGGGTGTGCTCGCCGTGCTGCGCCGGGAGCATGAGCTGTTCGTCGAGCTCGCCCTGCCCGCCGAGCACCTCGGTGCGGTGACCGGGTTCGGTATCCACCCGCTGCTCCTGCATGCCGCGCTGGGCCAGCACCCGAGCGGCACCGCGCGGGCGCCGCGTCGTTGGCATGGCCTGCGGTTGCACGCGGCCAGGGCGGGCAGCGTGCGGGTCGCGCTCACCCCGACCGGTGAGCACACGCTCACGGTCCGGGCCGTCGACCTCGCCGGAGCGCCGGTGCTGACCGTGCGGGAGATCAGCACGGTCAGCACCGGGCCGATCGCCGCCGCGCCGAGCACCGCCGGGCGGGCGGCCGAACACGACGTGGTGTTCCAGGTGAACTGGGTGCCCACGGTGTTGCCCGCCTCGACACCGGTGCCCAGTTGGGCGTGGCTGACCGACAGGGAGAGTCGCGCTCAGGTGCTCGACGATCCGCCGGAGGTGTTGCTGATAGGACCGGGGGTCGCCGGCGCGCCGGGTGACCAGGTAGCGGCCACCCACGCGGTGCTGCACCAGGCCGTGGTGTGGCTGCGGGAACTGCTGAACGACTCGCGCCTGGCCGACACCAGGCTGGTCGTGCTCACCGAGGGCGGGGTCGCCACCGGACCCACCGAGGTGGCCGGCCTCCCGGCGGCGGCCCTGTGTGGACTGGTGCGGTCGGCGCAGTCGGAATACCCGGACCGGATCGTGTTGGTGGACGTCGAGTCCGGCCAGGACCCGAGGATCGAGCGGGTGCTCGCCGCCGCCATCGCCGTCGGCGAGTCGCAGTTCGCCCTACGTGGCGACCAGGTGCTGGTTCCCCGGCTGGCTCGGCTGCCGCTGACGCCACGGCCGGCCTCCTGGCCCGTCGATGGCACGATACTGATCACCGGTGGTACCGGCACGCTCGGCGCACAGGTTGCTCGGCACCTGGTGACCCGGCACGGGGTCCGGCGGCTGCTGCTGACCAGCAGGCGTGGGTCGGCCGCCGTGGGCGCGGCGGACCTGGTCGCTGAGCTCGAGGGCCACGGTGCCCAGGTCACCGTGGCCGCCTGTGATGTCAGTAGTCGCGACGCCGTGCGCCGGCTGTTGGCCGAGATCCCGGACGCCTGTCCACTGTCGGCGGTCGTCCACACCGCCGGTGTGCTGGCGGACGGTCTGCTCAGCTCGCTGACCGGCGCGGAGCTGGACGTGGTGTTGCGACCCAAGGTGGACGCGGCCTGGCATCTGCACGAGCTCACCGTCGGCATGAACCTGTCCGCGTTCGTCCTGTTCTCCTCGGTGGCCGGGGTGCTGGGGACGCCAGGACAGGCGAACTACGCCGCGGCCAACAGTTTCCTGGACGCACTGGCCGTGCACCGCGCGTCGCGGGGCCTGCCCGCGGTGTCCGTGGCCTGGGGTTTGTGGGAGAGCGCCAGCGGGATGACCGAGCACCTTTCCGAGGTACACCTGGGACGGATGGCCAAGGAGGGCCTGCTGCCGCTGCCCACCGATCTCGGCATGGCGGTGCTGGATGCCGTGGCCGCACAGCCGAATCCCACGGTGATCGGCATGCCGGTGGACTTGGCCGCCGCGCGAACCCATCAGCCGCAGCCCGTGCTGATGCGGGGACTGACCAGGACCCGTCACCGCCGGGAAGCCGCCATGGCCGGAGTGATCAGCGGCGACGCGCTGCTGGGGGAACTGTCCACCCTGGATGCTGGCGACCAGTACGAGTTGGTGTGTGGCATCGTGCTCGAGCACGCCACGGCGGTCCTGGGACGGGATGAGCGCCTGGCGGCCGACCAGGTCTTCCAGGACGTCGGCTTCGACTCGTTGACCGCGGTGGACCTGCGCAACCGGTTGGCCAGGGCGGTATCCGTGCAGTTGCCGGCCACCGCGGTGTTCGACCACCGGACACCGGACGCGTTGGCCAGGCGGCTGCTCGCCGACCTGCTCGGCGCGCCGACGACGGGCGCGGCGGACATCGACTTCGCGGGCGAGATCGGTCTGGCACCGGATGTCACCGCGGCCACGGCCGTTCACCACACCGCCGAGCCCGAGCACGTGCTGCTGACCGGAGCGACCGGCTTTCTCGGCTCGTTCCTGCTGCGGGACCTGTTGCGACACACCGGTGCCCGGGTGCACTGCCTGGTACGTGGGCGCGACGAGCAGGCGGCAGGTGACCGGCTACGCCGAGCGATCGAATGGTACGAGACGGGAGTGGACCTCGACCGGGTCGAGATCATCCGCGGCGATCTCGGACAACCGGGACTCGGCCTGGCCGAGGCCACCTTCGACGAGTTGGCCCACACCATGGACGTGGTGTTCCACGCCGGTGCGAACGTCAACTGGATCTATCCGTACCCGGAACTGAAACAGGTCAACGTCGGCGGCACCGAGGAGGTACTGCGGCTGGCCGCCCGGCACCGCACCGTGCCGGTGCACTACGTGTCCTCCACCGGTGTCTACGACCAGCGGCCGGGTGCGCGGATCACCGAACTGGACCCCAGCGGCCCACCGGAGATCCTGACCAACGGCTACCGCCAGTCCAAATGGGTCGCGGAACGCGTGATCGACCTGGCCAGGGAGCGGGGAGTCCCGGTCTCGGTGTACCGGGTGGACTCGATCTCCGGCGACCGTGAGCGTGGCGCCTGCCAGACCCAGGACTTCGTCTGGTTGAGCGTTCGCGGCATGCTGCAGGCCGGGGCGGCGCCGACCGGGGTCGCCATCGACTTCCACCCCACGCCGGTGGACTTCGTCAGCGGCGCGATCGTCGCACTCGCGGGGAGACCGGACAGCGTCGGCGAGACCTACAACGTGTCCAATGAGGACATCCTGACCTTCGCGCAGGTGCTCGACCAACTGCGTGAGCTGGGCTATGACATAGCCGACCTGCCACAACAGGAGTGGAGTCGGCTGATCCGTCGTGACCCGGCGAACGCGCTCACGCCGTTGCTCGACGTGTTCGAGACCGCGTTCACCGGACTCGGCGGGTACCCCGACATCGACACCAAGAAGCTCCACACCGCGCTGACCGGCACGTCGGTCAGCTGTCCGCCGGTCACCCGCGCTCTGGTCACGACTTACCTGCGGTTCTTCATACGTAGCGGCTACTTCCCGGCTCGGCGGTGACCGCCGCCGCACCGTCCACATAGAGGCTTGGACATCGATCTGAGCGTTCCAGAGATGGTCTACCGCCGTCCGAACGGCTTGACTTGGGCCATGACGCAGCAACTGATCTTGGTGACGGGTGGTACCGGCACGTCTCCGCCGGTACCACCCGTGCGACTCGGGACGTCATCATGGACGGCGACCCGGCCGCGACGCTGATCTGCTGTGGACAACTGGCCGGCTCATCGCCTGGTCCGCCGCGGTCGGGTGTGACGCAGCACCGCCTGCCACGGGTTTTCCTCTGTGTAGCCAGAAATGTTCTTGCGTCGGCGCACGTCCTGGACAAGGACACGCGCCGGCACAGTCGCGCATCCGAAGAACAGGGACGAAGTCGTGAATATTCGAAATGATCGCCGGGAGAGTCGATTATCTCGTCGGCAGCTGCTGATCGCCGGTGGAGCCGCGCTGGCGGCGGGCGGCGCGACCATCGCCGCCACGGCCACCGGTGTCGCGGGGGCGGCCACCGGCGACTCCGCCGACGCGCCGACGTATGACGCGATTGTCGTGGGCGCCGGGTTCGCGGGCGCGATCGCCGCGCGAGAACTACGCGCCCAGGGTCTGCGCACCCTGATACTGGAGGCGCGCAACCGGATCGGGGGTCGTACCTGGACGGAGACCTTCGAAGGCGAGGTGGTCGAACTCGGTGGCCAGTTCGTGGACTCCTCGATGCCGTTGGTCACCGCGGAGTTGCGGCGCTACAACATCCCCACCGTCGCCGGCCTGCCTCTTGACCAGGCGATCGTGTCCACGACCGGCGGGTTCACCCCGATGTCGGTCGGTGAGTTCGTCGGCCGGCAGGGCGAATTGCTGGCGAGGCTGTTCGAAGGCTCCACGGAGTACTTCCCCATGCCGCACAACCCGCTGTACCGCAGGGACCTGATCGGCGAGCTGGACGTGCTGTCGCTTCGGGATCGCCTGAACCAGCTGAACCTCAGCGAGCTGGACGAACGGCTGATCAACGGGACCACCGCGGGGCAGTCCGGCGGCTCGAGTACCTATGGGGCGCTGACCGCGTTGGCGCAGTGGTGGGCGCTGGTCGGCTGGAACGCGGAGAACTGGTACCAGGCACAGAGCCAGCGGATCAAGACCGGCATGGTCAGCCTGGAGACGGCGATCCTCAACGAGGCCGGGGCGGAGCTGCGGCTCAACTCGCCGGTGTCCTCGATCAACGACACCGGCGGTGCGGTCGTGGTGACCACCACGTCGGGCGCGGCGTACTCGGCGCGCACCGTGGTGGTGGCGGTGCCGGTGAACATGTGGCGCACGATCAGGTTCTCGCCGGGTCTGCCCCAGGTGCACCGGACGGCGAGCACTGAGGGCGTCGGCGTGCCCAACGCGCGGAAGATGTGGCTGATGGTTCGCGGGGTCGCGGACTCGGTGATGGTCAACGGCGCGGAGAACGACACCTTCATGACCGTCATCTCGCAGAGCAGGATCGACACCGACGTCCAGATCATGATGGCGTTGAACTCCCTGCCGGCGCTGGACGTGAGCAACTCGGCCGCCATCGAGCAGGCGTTGCAGCAGGTGTTGCCCGGAACTCAGCTGCTCAGCCACCGAACCCACGACTGGGGCGCTGACCCGTTCTCCCGTGGCGGCTGGGCGTTACGTCGCCCAGGACAGCTGACCGCGCAACTACCGGCGATTCAGCAGCCGCACGGCCGGATAGCCTTCGCCACCAGTGATATCGCCAGCGGCTGGGTGGGCTTCGTGGAAGGGGCTCTCGAGTCCGGCGCGTCGGCGGGCCAACAGGCCATCGAGCTGGCCGCGCTCGCTGGGCGTCGGTGAGGCGGGTGGGCGGCTGAACCGGCTGGCTCCCGCGCGCGGCCGGAATCGCGGGACCAGCCGGTGTGCCTGTTCGCGTTCCTGGCCAGCTAGTAGGTCAGGTCTCGCAGGTCGGCGCCGGCGTAGCTACCGGTGGCCCACTCGGACAGCCGGATGACTCCCATGGCTGGCAGGAAGTTCTCGGCCAGGAGCGGGTCCAGGCGTCGCCGGACCGAGGTCAGGCGGGTGGTGAGCTGGTCGCGCACCCAGTCCGTCGTGACCCCGGCGTACATCAGGATGTTGTTCTGGCCAGGCTCGTTCAGCTCGCGGTCGATGGTGGCGAGGTCGTTGGCCAGCCGGACCGCCACGGTCAGGTCGTCCACGGCCGGCACGAGCACGTCCAGCCGTGCCGGCAGGTCGGCACCGCCGTAGGCCACCCAGCGCGGCAGGTTCACCAGCCAGAGGGAGATGCTGTCGGCGTGGTCGAGGTACTCGGCGACGTCCAGGGTGATGCCCGCCGCGTGCGCGGATCCCCGTTCCCGTGCCCGGCCGGCGGTCCAGTCGTAGCGGTGGCCGCGCAGGCAGGCGGCGAACCTCGTCTGCCACAGGGACGCCAGCGGCGGATAGCCTGGCAGTCGCGCCAGCTCGTGTTGCCAGGCGGACAGGCTGTGCAGTAACGGGTTTCCGGGGTCCGACTGTCCGGTGTGGACCACGGCGAGACAGCGGTCGACGAGTTCACCTAGTTCGCCGGGGTCGGTCACCCGTTGCTCGAGATGGTCGTCGAAGGCGTAGGCCCACGCGGCCATGCGTGCGGAGTGCCGTAGCTCTTCCGGGGTGGCCCACGGGCCGACCACCGCCGCGCCGAACGCGGCACCGACCAGCGGCAGGTCCGTGTGGCCGGGCAGGAATGCGGCCGTCCAGCGCCGCAGATCGGCGAGCACGGCGTCGGCCAGCCGAATCAGCGGCACGAACTGGGCGGCGTCGGGATAGGTGTCCGTGGTCATGCGCTCGCCGGCCGTGCGCTCTGCTCGGTGGCGACCTCGACGGCCGTGTCGGCGAAGGCGCGCAGCAGCGCGGTTTCCGCGCCGCGGCGCCAGACCAGGGCGACCTCGGAGAGCGGCAGGTCCCGGATCGGCACCAACGCCACGTCCGGGCGCGCGTGGTAGCGGGAGACCGACTCCACCACGGGCGACACCCCGGCGCCCGCGCCGATCTGGGCGAGCAGTTCCTGGAAGGTGGCCACGGCCGGGCCGCGCCGGATCCGCGCGCCGCCGGGGGTCCTGGTCGGTGCGTGCGCCTCCCACCAGTAGTCCGGGGCCGGGCCGGCGATGTCGACCACGGTCTCGGTGGCGAGGTCCTCGACGCTGACAGATGCCGCGTCGGCGAAGCGGTGTTCGCGCGGTACGGCCAGCAGCCGTCGCTCGGCCAGCAACACCGGGCCGACGGCCAGGTCCTGCTCGCGCACGGGCAGCCGGGTGATCAGCACGTCCACCGCGTCCGCGCGCAGCGGGCCGAGCGGGTCGTTGCAGTGCACCTCGCTCATCGTGACCCGGCAGGCGGGGAAGCGGTCGCCGAAGCGGCCGAGGATGTCGGCGGTCAGCTCGTTGGCCGCCGAGCCGAGAAAACCCAGCCGCAGCAGGCCGTCCACCCGCCTGGCCGCGTCGGCCACGCGGTCGATGGCCCGGTGCAGGTCCTGGTAGGCGGGGCGCACCTCCTGGTAGAACCGCGCACCGAGCGCGGTGAGGCGGACCCGCCGGCTGGTGCGCTCGAACAGGCTCGAGCCGAGGCGGCGCTCCAGCAGCTGGATCGTCTGGCTCACCCGTGCGGGCGAAAGGTGCAGCCGCTCCGCGGTGCGCCGGAAGTGCGATTCCTCGGCCAGCACAAGGAAACACTCGATCTCACGGAGCTCCACGCCAGTCCTCCCGACCTGCTCGATCGTTAAGCCCAGCTTAACGCTCGTTGCGGAGTCGGCGATTGTTCACCCGCCGGTCTGCCAGCACCATCGACCGCATGACCACGTCCGACTCGGCGACCAGGCTGTTCGGCCGGCAGCGACTCATGCTGGTGGCGGTCATGACCGGCACGTTCCTGTCGATGCTCAACGACTTCATCGTCAATGTGGCCACCCCGGCCATCCGCACCGACCTGGGCGCCACCGCCTCCCAGCTCCAACTGATCATCGGCGGGTACGTCCTGGTGTACGGGCTGCTGCTGGTGCTGAACGGTCGGCTCGGCGACATCCACGGCCACCGCACGCTGTTCCTCGCCGGCACGGCGTTGTTCAGCGTGGCCTCACTGGCCTGCGGGCTGGCGCCCAATCCGGAGACGCTGGTGGTGTTCCGGGTGGCGCAGGCCGGCGGCGCGGCGATGCTGTACCCGCAGGTGCTGTCGATCCTGCAGCTGAGCTTCACCGGCCGGCAGCGGGCCACCGCGTTCGCCGTCTTCGGTACGACGATCTCGCTGGCGTCGGTGGCCGGGCAGCTCATCGGCGGTGTGCTGGTCGAGGCCGACCTGTTCGGGCTCGGCTGGCGGACCGTGTTCCTGATCAACGTGCCGGTGGCGCTCGGGGCACTGGCGTTGGCGGCGGTGTCGTTGCCGCGCACCAGGGCCGCCGTGCGGCCGACACTCGACCTGCCCGGTCTTGGCCTGCTCACCGTGACCCTGGCCCTGCTGTCCTTCCCGCTGCTCCAGGGGACCGACCTCGGCTGGCCCCGGTGGCTGATCGGGCTGCTGCTGCTCACCGCGCCCGCGCTGGCGGTGTTCGTGCGCTACGAGCAGCGCCGCACGTCCCGGGGGCAGTTCGCGCTGGTCCCGCCCGCGCTGTTCCGCATCCGCACGTTCAGCGCGGGCAACGCCATCGCGCTGATCTTCTTCGCCGGCAACAGCGGGCTGTTCTTCCTGCTGCCGCTGCACTTGCAGAACGGCCTCGGTCATTCGGCGCTCTACGCCGGGCTGACGTTCACGCCGTTGGCGGTCGCCTTCGGCCTCGGCTCGATGCTGGCCCCGCGCATCCAGGCCGCGGTGGGGTACCACGTGCTCACCACTGGCTACGGGATCAACCTCGTGGGCAACGTGGCCCTGCTGACCGTGGTGATCGCCGCCGGCTCGTCGATGACCGGCTGGCTGCTGGCCGTGCCGATGTTCGTCGTCGGCCTCGGTCAGGGGCTGGGGGTCAGCCCGCTGATCGGCGCCGCCCTGCACGACGTGCCGGGGGACGACGCGGGCACGGCCTCGGGCGTCATCCAGACCCTGATGCAGGTCGGCATCGCCTTCGGTGTGGCGGTCATCGGCCTGATCTTCTTCACCGTGCTCGGCCCGGCCACCGATCCGGACAGCTACCACACGGCGTTCACCTGGGCGCTGGTCGCGAGCCCGGTGCTGTCACTGACCTCGCTGCTGCTGGTGCCCACGCTGATCGGCGTACGTAACTAGGAATCCTCGTTCCTATATACTGACGGGATGGTTCAGCGGCGTGATCCCGCCTTGCTCACCCGGCGGCATCGGACGGTGGGGCGGATCGCGGCGATCCTCGAGGCCGCCGCGGCCGACGAGGGGATTCGGCTGAGTGCGCTCGCGTCCATGTTGGACGCTCCCAAGTCGTCGGTTCACGGGCTGCTCAAGGGTTTGGTGTCGGTCGGCTATCTCGCGGAGGTCGACGGGGGATACTCGCTCGGGCCGGCGATCCAGGTGCTCCTCGGCCAGGTCGAGCGGCCGCTGCTCGAGGAGGTGGCGGCCGGCACGATGCGCGACCTGCGCGACGAGTTCGACGAGACCGTCCTGCTCGGCCATCGGATGGGCGACTCGATCGTCTACCTGTCCAGCGTCGAGTCCCACCAGCTCATCAAGTACGTCGCCCGGCTCAACACCCGTCGCCCGGTGCTGCCGACCAGTATGGGCAAGATCTATCTCGCCGAGCTCGACCCGGCCGATCTGAACTCCTATCTGGCCGACCGGATTCCCAACGCGCGGCGGCGCAGGGAACTGGCCGTCCAGCTCGCCGAGGTCGCGGCGACCGGGGTCGCGGTCAACCGCAACGAGACCGTGCCCGGGCTCACCGGCGTGGCCGCCGGCATCCGGGAACGCGACGAACTGGTGGCGTGCCTGAGCATCGTCGGCCCGAGCGACCGACTTCTCCCGCAGCTCAAGCGAGTGCGCAAGGCGGCGCGCGCCGCGGCCGACCGGATCACCGCCCAGCTGCCATGAGCAGGTCCGCGCGCACGGCGGGGTCGGCGATCCCGGCCAGCAACCGGGCGCGCTCGGCCAGGGTCCGGCCGCGCAGGGTGGCGACCCCGTGCTCGGTCACCACCGTGTCCACATCGGTTCTCGGCGTGGTCACCACCCCGGTGGCCAGCCGGGCCACGATGCGCGACGTGCCGCCGGCCATGGCCGGGAACGCCAGGATCGACCGGCCGTGCGGCGCGCTCGAACCGGCGCGCACGTAGTCGACCTGGCCGCCGACCGCGCCGACGTAGCGTTCGCCCACCCGCTCGGCGTTGACCTGGCCGGTGAGGTCGATCTCGATGGCGCCGTTCACCGTGACCAGCGTGTCGAGCCTGGCCAGCGTGGCCGCGCCGTGCGTGTACCTGGCGTCGCGCACCGACAGCGCGGGATTCTCGTGCGCCCAGTCGTAGAGCCGCTGCCCGCCCATGAGCACTCCGCCGACGGTGACGCCCCGGTCGATCGGCTTGGCCGCGTTGGTGACCGCACCGGACTCGACGAGGTCGACGACCCAGTCGCCGAGCAGACCGGAGTGCACGCCGAGGTCGCGGTGGTCGCCGAGCAGCGCGGCGACCGCCTCCGGCAGCCGCCCGATGCCGAACTGGAGCACGGCCCGGTCCGGGATCAGCCCGGCGACCAGTTCGGCGATCTGTCTATCCACAGTGGACGGTGTGGCCGGTGGGAGTTCGGGCAGCGGACGGGCGGTGTGCACCGCGTGGGTGATCAGCGCGGCCGGCAGCCGGGTGTCGCCGTGGGTGCGCGGCATCCGCTCGTTCACCTCCGCCACCACCGCGCGGGCCGTCCTGGCGGCGGCCAGCAGCACGTCGGCGGTGACGCCAAGGCTGTGGTCACCGGCGGCGTCGGCCGGTGCACACTGCACCAGCACCACGTCCACGCGCAGGTCGCCGGCGGACACGAGGTCCGGCAGCGCGGACTGGTGCACGGGCAGGACCCGCGCGGCGCCGGTCTCGGTGAGCGCCCGGTTCGCGCCGTACCCGCCGAAGACCGTCACTCTCGGCGGGTCGACGGACTCCGGCCGGATGGTGCCGGTCAGGTTGTAGCCAAGCAACAACTCCACGTCCGGCAGCTCATGGCGGCGGGCCACCAGCAACTCGGTCAGCGCGGTGGGCTCCCCGGCGCCACACCCCACCAGCACCCGGTCGCCATCCCGCAACACCGCGAGCGGATCACGCTGTTCGGCCTCCCCGACGTTCTTCCCTGTTGGTCGCCTGGGTTGGTGTGGTGCGGTTGCGTGCGGGTCGTTCATTCCACCGCTCCGGACGTCCGTAGGCGGTCGACCTCGTCCGGTGGTAGGCCGAGTCGGTCGGTCAGTTCCTCGTCGGTGTTGGCGCCGAGTACCGGGCCGGCCGTGGTCACCGGTGGCAGCCGGCCGTCGCGGCGCCACGGCAGCCGGGACACGAGCAGCTCCGGCAGCCAGGGCGTGGCGACGGTGGTGAACAGGTCGGGGCTCGTCCACGGCGCCGCCGGCAGCTCCTCGTAGGTCACCACCGGCTCGTCCCGGTCGAACGGGCGCTGGTGGCCGGCGAGCCGGTTCCGTTGCGCGCGCACGAGGTTCAGGCCGTTCGCGGTGACCGCGGCGTCCAACTGGGACAGGGCGACCGCGGCCCCGGTCGCGCGGGCGCGCCGCGCGTACAGCCCGGCCAGCACCAGCAACAGCCCCTGGCTGGCCGCGTTCGCGTCGGACAGGCCGTAGGTCATCATGCCGATCGGCGGCTGTCCCTCGTAGGCCACCAGCGGCTCGATCCCGGCGCCGCCGGAGAGCACCGGGGCGTACGCGCGCAGTCCCCTGGTGCTCGGGTGGTCGCGGTAGCCGCGCAGCGAGACGTAGACACAGTCCGGGTTCCGCGCGTGCACCTGGCGCGGCGCCACCCCGAGCCGGTCCATCACCCCGGGGCTCAGGTTCTCGATTATCACGTCGGCGCGCGCGGTCAGCTCGGCGAGCAGCCGCCGGCCGTCGTCGGTGCGCAGGTTGAGCCCGACGCTGCGCTTGCCCCGGTTCACCGCGTGGAAGTACGGCGTCAGCTCGAGTTCCGGCGCGCCGGCCGGTATGTCCACAGTGGAGGGTCGGCCGCGGGTTCTGGTGTTGTCCGGCCGGGTGGCGCTCTCCACCTTGACCACCGTCGCGCCGAGGTCGGCGAGCGCGACGCCGATCGCCGGCCCGGACCACACCCACGACAGGTCGATCACCAGCGCGCCGGCCAGCGGCGCCGGGCCGGCGGTGCCGGCGGTGGTGGTGACGTCGTATGGCGGGCTCGGTACCCGCAGCCGGTCGCCGCTTTCCGTGGTACGCCAACGATGTCCGACCGCGGGGTTGGTCAGCACCTCCTCGGCGCGGCGGATCGGGCCGCCGGGGAAGCCGAACCGCGCGGCCAGCGCGACCAGGTCGGCCCTGGTCCGCGACCGCAGCCAGGGCGCCAGCCGATCGTCGACCTCCTGGGGGTAGTCCCGGCCCATCGCCCGCAGGTCCTGGTAGCGCGGCTGGGCCGCCCACGGCGGGGCACCGGCCGCCTGGACCAGCGTCGCCCAGTCCTTCGCGGTGCGCCCGATCAGGCAGAACTGCCCGTCGGCGACGTCGAACATCGAGTACGGGTAGCCGCCGCCGCTGCCGTTGGCCCGCCGCCCGGCGCGGTGCCAGCCCGAGCCGTAGGGCAGGTACAGGTTGGCGTTCGTGGCCACGCTCCACGCCACGACGTCCACTCCGGACACCTCGACCTCGCGGGTGCCGTCCAGCACCGCGGCCAGCGCGGCGCCGGCGAGCTGGGTGCCGACCATGTGCTCGAGGCAGCCGTCGGGCACCGGCAGCGGAGCGCGGTCGGGCTCGCCGATGGCCACCGCGACCCCGCCCCGACCGGCCAGCGCGCGACCGTCGAGCCGCTGGTTGGCCTGCGGGGCAAGCGAACCGCTGCCGGCATGGCGCGCGACGACCGGCGCGGTCAGCCCGGTGGTGTCCGCGTCGTGTTCGGCGATCAGCACGTCCGCGGCCAGCGACGCCGGTGCCGGGGCGAACTCGCCGAGCCACAGCCGCTCGTCCTCGTCCACCGGCCCGCAGCGCAGCCACACCGTGGCGCCGAGGTCCACGAGCATCGACGCGGCGGCCCGGACGACCCGGCCGTCGCCGGCGACCGCGACGCGCAGCCCGGCAAGCAGATCCGACACAGCCACACCTCCGAGGTCAGTACGAACGGGGCAGGTCCAGGACGTGCTGGCCGATGAAGTTGAGCACCATCTCCTGGCTGATCGGCGCGATCTGCATCAGCCGCGCCTCCCGGAAGTAGCGCTCAACGTGGTACTCGCGGGCGTAGCCCATGCCGCCGTGGGTCTGCACCGCGCGGTCCGCGGCGTAGAAACCGGCGTCGGCGCACAACAGCTTGGCCATGTTGGCCTCGCGGGCGCACGGCAGGCCGTTGTCGTAGCGCCACGCGGCGTTGCGCGCCATCAGCTCCGCCGCGTCCAACTGCGCGGCGGCGCGGGCGAGCGGGAACTGGATGCCCTGGTTCTGCCCGATCGGCCGGTCGAACACGACCCGCTCACGGGCGTAGCTCACCGCCCTGGCCAACGCGGCCCGGCCGATGCCGACCGCCTCGTGGGCCAGCAGGATGCGTTCGGGGTTCAGCCCGTCGAGCAGGTAGCGGAAGCCCTTGCCCTCCTCGCCGATCCTGGCGGCGCCGGGCACCCGCAGGTCGTCGATGCGCACCTCGTTGGAGGCCACGGCGTTGCGGCCCATCTTGTCGATCGGCCGGATGTCCATCGCGTCCCGGTCGATGTCGACGAGGAACAGGGTCAGCCCGTCGGTCGGCTTGGTCACCTCCGCCCTCGGCGTGGTTCTGGTGACCAGCACCATCTTCTGGCAGTCGCCCGCCTTGGTGATCCACACCTTGCGGCCGTTGATCACGTAGTCGTCGCCGTCGCGCCGGGCGAACGTGCGCACCCGGGTGGTGTCGGTGCCCGCGTCCGGCTCGGTCACCGCGAAGCAGGTGTGCAGCTCGCCGGACACGACCCGGGGGAGCACGTCGCGGCGCAGCTGTTCGCTGCCGTGCTTGGCGACGACGTTGATGCCGAAGATCGTCAGATGCATGGCGCTGCAACCGTTCATCGCCGCACCGGAGGTGGCGACCTCCTGCAGCAGCAACCCGGCCTCGGTGATGCCGAGCCCACCGCCGCCGTAGGCCTGCGGGATCGCGATACCCAGCCAGCCGGCCTCGGCGAAGGCGTTGTAGAACGCCCACGGAAACTCGTGTGCCTGGTCGCGGGCCGACCAGTAGTCGTCGTCGAACCGGCCGGCGAGCTCGCGGATGGCCGCCCGGATCTGTTCCTGGTCGTCGCTCAGTGCGAAGTCCACATCAGACTCCTTCCGGGGTGCCGGCGCCGAGGGCGGGCGCGGTGGCGCGCAGCCGCCCCATCACGACTCCGTCGCGGCGCACGGGGAACACCACATGCCGTTCGCCGTCGAGGGTTTCCACCACGCCGCTGCCGGCGGCCAGCTCGCGGTCGGCGGCCTCGGCCAGCGAGAGCACGGGACTGACCGGCGCGTCGGTGCCGGCGAACATGCCCAGCCAGGTGTCCCGGTCCAGCCTGGCGAAGGTGCGGTGCAGCAACGCGTGCACCTCGTCGCCGTGGCGCATCCGGTTGTCCAGGCCCATGAACCGGTCGTCGTCGAAGGCCGGGTCGACGGTCGCGAGCACCGCGCGGGTCGGTTCCCAGAACCGTTCCTCCACCGCGCCCAGCGCGAGCCACCGGTCGTCGGCGGTGCGGAACACGTCGTTGGTGGGGTAGAGGTGGCGGCGGTCGTCGGCGGTGCGCTCCAGCCGTGGTCCCCCACGCGCGGCCGCCCACGCGGTCATCACGTCGGTCATGCTCACATCGAGGTGGCAGCCCCGGCCGGTGCGGGTGCGGTCGAACAGCGCGCCCACAATGGACAGCGCGGCGAAGCAGGACGAGCCCAGGTCGGCCATCGGGACTCCCGGCCGGCGCGGCGGCTGGCCCCAGTGCCCGCTGAACGACAGCGCCCCGGACGCGGCGAGGTAGTTGATGTCGTGGCCGGGCGCGTGGTCGCCGCGGGAGCCATAGCCGGACACCGAGCAGTAGACGATGCCCGGGTTGACCTCGGCGACCTGGTCGTACCCGACGCCGAGCCGGTCCATCACCCCCGGCCGGAAACCCTCCACGAGCACGTCGTGGTCCCGCGCCAGCTCGAGGAAGCCGGCCTTTCCCCTCGGTGTCTTGAGATCGACGACGACGCTGTGCTTGTTGCGGTTGGTCGCGGCGAACAGCTCGCCGCGGATCTGCCGGCCGCCGTCGCCTGCCGGCGGCTCCACCTTGGTCACCTCCGCACCGAGGTCGCCGAGCAGCTGGGCGGCCCACGGTCCCGGCAGCAGCTGGGACGCGTCGAGCACGCGTACCCCGTCGAGTACTCCGGCCTCAGTCACGGGTCTCCTCCCGTTCGGCGGCGTCGATCATGGCGCGGGCCTGGCGCAGGACCGGCTCGTCGACCATCCGGCCGCGCACCGTGGTGACCCCGGTGGATCCGGCCACCGCGGCGAGCACCTTCCGCGCCCACGCCAGGTCCGCTGTGGACGGTGCGTTGGCGGCGCGGATCACCGGCACCTGGCTCGGATGCAGGCACGCCTTCGCGCCGAACCCCATCGCCACCGCGTCCCGCGCCTCGGCGCCGAGACCGTCGAGGTCGGCGAGATCGAGGTACACGCCGTCGACCGCGGTGCGCCCGGCGGCGCCGGCCGCCAGCAGCACGGCCGTCCTGGCGTGCACGACGTGCGGCAGGTAGCTCCCGTCCGCGCGCCTGCTGGACCGGCCGCCGAGGTCGGCGGTCAGATCCTCGCCGCCCCACATCAGCCCGACACAGTTGTCCACTTCGGACAGTTCGCGCGCGGCGAGCACGCCGCGCGCCGTCTCGCACAGCGCGACCACGTCCCACGGCGCGAGCCGGGCGAGCTGGTCGGGGTCGGCCGCCTTGGGCAGCATCATCGTGGTGACCGGGGAGTCCCGCAGCGCGGCGACGTCGTCGCGGCCCCACGCGCCCTCCGGCGGGTTGATCCGCACCACGCACCGGTCCGGCGACACGGTGCCCTCGGTCAGCGCTCGCACGACCGCCGCGCGCGCGGCGGCCTTCTCGCTCGGCGCGACCGCGTCCTCCAGGTCGAGGATCACCGAGTCGGCCGCCGACACCGCCCTGGCGAAGCGGTCCGGCCGGTCGCCGGGACAGAACAGCAGCACCGGCCCGTGCACCGGACTCAAGCCGGGGTCCGCATCATCAGCGCGCTGCGCCGCGCGACCGCCACCACGTCACCGTGCTGGTTGCGGGCCCGGTGCTCGAACTCCACCACGCCAGCGTCCGGCCGCGACCTCGACGCCCTGGTCGAGATGATCTCGGTCTCCGCGTAGAGGGTGTCGCCGTGGAACACCGGTTTCGGGAAGCTGATCGCGCCGAAGCCGAGGTTGGCGACCGTGGTGGCCTGGGTCAGGTCGTTGACCGAGAGCCCGACCAGCGTGGAGAGGGTGAACAGGCTGTTCACCAGCCGCTGCCCGAACTCGGTGCCGGCGCTGAACTCCGCGTCCAGGTGCAGGCTCTGCGGGTTCATCGTGAGCGTGGAGAACAGCGTGTTGTCCGCCTCGCCGACCGTCCTACCGGGACGGTGCTGGTACACCGTGCCCTCGGTCAGCTCCTCGAGGTAGCGCCCGCGCGCGACGACCGGGCTCATGCCCAGTTCGCCTTCGGCGCGATGACCTCTGCGGTCACGTCCTCCGCCGGCCAGACGATCTGCTTCCTGCCGTCCTGCCACTGGGTGCCGACGTAGTGCATGCCGGTCTGCTGGCCCTTCTCGTTCACCTCGAACACGCCGCCGATGGTGTCGACCTTGTTGGTGGCGATGAACTCCCGCACCTTCTCCTGGTCGCCGCCGCCCGCCTCGATCGCGGCCTCGGCGACCTGGCCGACCGCGTAGGCCGCCGCGGAGTGGTAGCTCGGCTCGCGGTCGAACATCTTCTGATAGCCGGCGACGAACTCCTCGTTGCCCTCGGTCGGCAGCTGCGGCTCCCACGAGGACCGGCCGAGGATGCCGTTCACGTCCGGTCCCAACGCCTCCGCGGTGACGCCGTCGGCCGACTGGATGAAGTGGTAGGCGGGCACGTTGAACCGCTGGGCGGACATCTCCTTGGTGAGGGTGATGCTCGGCTCGTAGTAGCCGCCCATGGTGACGCCCTGGGGGTTGAAGCTCTTCATCTTCGCCACGAGCGAGCCGAAGTCCTGCAGATCGGAGGGATAGCTCAGGGACTGCACGGTCATCCCGCGCTTCTCCGCCTCGGCCTTGCCCCATTCGGCCGCGGCCGTGGAGTACCCGACCTCCTCGTGCACGATCGTGATCCGGTCGTACCCGCGTTCCTCCGCGATCGCCAGGAACGCCTCGTGGTCGTAGGTCGAGCTGGGGAACGCCTGGAACGTCCACGTGAGCCGGCGGCGGTCCCACACCGCGGAGTCGGACGCGACCGTGCCGAGCATCGGCACCTTCAGCGACTCGACGACCGCGGCCATCGTGTCGGTCGAGCCGGAGCCGTACGGGCCGAGGATGAACGACACCTCGTCCTTCTCGACGAGCCCGCGCGCGAGGTTCGCGGCGGTCGCCGGGTCGGACTTGTCGTCCCGGATGATCACCTCGACCTGCTTGCCGTCGATCCCGCCGTTCTCGTTGACCTCGTCGGCCCAGTACTGGTAGCCCTCCTCGACGTACTTCGCCGACGGCGCGTACTTTCCGGTCAGCGACAGCACCGCGCCGATGCGCAGGGTGTTCTCGTCGGCCGCGCCCTGACAACCGCTGACGGCCAACGCCGACACCGCCGCGATCGCCGCCACCACTGTGTGACTGCGCTTCATCAGACGTTCCTTTCCTGTCCGGAATGGACTTCCGGTTCGCCCCCGAGATACAGCTCGTGCAGCACGGAGTTGTGCAGCAACGTGTCCGCGTCGGTGTCGACGGTGATGACCCCGAGATCGAGAATGCAGGCCCGGTCCGCGTACTCCAGGCCCTTGGCGATGTTCTGCTCGACGAGCAGCACGGCCGCGTCGGTGCGCTCGCGCACCGTCGCAAGGTCGGTGAAGGCCTGGTCGACCAGGATCGGGGAGAGCCCGGCGGTCGGCTCGTCGAGCAGCAGCAGCCTCGGCCGGGTCATCAGCGCCCGCGCGATCTTGAGCTGCTGGCGCTCGCCGCCGGACAGCCCACCCGCCTTGACCGAACCCTTGTCCGCCAACATGGGGAACAGCTCCGTGCAGAACGCGAGCCGTTCGGCCACCAGCGCCCGGTTGCGCAGCAGGTACCCGCCCATCTCCACGTTCTTGGTCACGGTCAGGTCGGGGAACAGGTCCTGGCCCTGCGCGACGTAGGCACAGCCGCGTGCGAGCAGCTCGTGCGGCCTGCGCCGGGTGACGTCCTCGCCGCCGAGCTTGATGTTTCCCTTGGTGGGGTTGAGGAACCCGCCGACGACCTTGAGCACTGTGGACTTGCCGGCCCCGTTTGCGCCGATCAGCGCGACGGTCTCGCCCGCGTGCACGGTCAGGTCGACACCGTGCAGCACGGTGAACGGGCCGTAGCCGGCCTCGACCCCGGTCAGGGTCAGTACTTCAGTGTCGGTCATAGCCCCTGCCCAGGTACTCGGCCGCGACCCGGGCGTCGGCCCGGATCTCGGTTGGGGTGCCGGTGGCGATCACCTTGCCGTGCGCCATACAGAAGATCCGCGTGCACAGCTCCATCAGGAACCGCATGTCGTGCTCGATGATGAGGAACCGGGTGCCCCGCTCGGCCAGGGTGCGCAGGTGCCTGGCGATCTCGGCGCGCAGTCGCGGGTGGACTCCGGCGGCGACCTCGTCGAGCAGCACCAGCGCGGGGTCGCGCATCAGCGCCCTGGCCAGCTCCACGAGCTTCTGCTGGCCGATGGACAGCTCGCCGGCGAACCGGTCGGCGACCCGGGTGAGGTCCAGCAGTTCCAGCAGGTCGTCCGCGCGCCGGGTGGCGGTCCGCCTGCCCATCGCCGCGCTCGCGGCGAGCAGGTTCTCCACAACGGACAGTCGGCCGAACACCCTCGGGTGCTGGAAGGTGCGGCCGAGGCCGGGCACGGTGCCCCGGCGGCGACGCAGCGCGGACCCGGCCACCGTGCCCTCGTTCGGCCGGTACAGCCCGCTGACGGTGTTGAACAGCGTGGTCTTGCCAGAGCCGTTCGGTCCGATCAGGCCCCAGAACCGGTGCTCCTCGGTGATCGCGACGCTCACCCCGTCCAACGCGCGCACGCCACCGAAGCGCACCGCGAGATCGCGGACGTCCAGCAGTGCCTCACTCATCGGAGCTCTCCTTCCGCCGCCGCGCGCGCCAGCTGGTCACGAGCCCGGCGAGCCCGTTGCGGGCGAACAGCACGGCCAGCACCAGAATCGCGCCGAGCATCGCCAGGTGCAGCTCGGATCCCAGCTGCTGCAACGCTTCCTGGGAGATGCCGTAGATCGCGGACATCACCACCGGCCCGGCGGCGGAGGCGACGCCGCCGATGAGCGTGAGCACCAGCGGCTCGACCGAGCTCTGCAGGGTGAACACGTTCTGCGGGAAGATGGTGGCCAGGAAAAACGCGTGCACCGCGCCCGCCGCGCCGGCGAACACCGCGCTCACCGCGAACGCCCCGAGCTTGAGCCGCACCGTCCCGATGCCGATCGCGCGCGCGGCCGTCTCGTCCTCGCGGATCGAGAGCAGCCGCAGGCCAAGGCGGGACCGGCGCAACAGGTGCACCACCAGCGTCGCGCCGCCGGCGACCACCACCATCGCGGTGAACAGGGTCTCCAGCGGCACGATGTCGGTGGCGGTCAGCCCCTGCGAGCCGCCGGTGAGCGGCACCGCCTTCTGCACCGCGATCAGCAGCGCCGCCTGGAAGAAGATGGTGGCGAAGGCGAACGCGATGCCCCGCAGCCGCAGGCTCGGCAGGCCGATCAGCATCGCCGCCACGCCGGCCGTCGCCGCGCCACACAGCATGGCGACCACCAGCCCGCTGCCCGCGTTCATCGCCAGGATCCCGGCATAGCTGCCGATGCCGACCAACGCGCCGTGCGCGAAGGAGATGTAGCCGGTGAACCCGGACATCAGGTTCCACGCCTGGGCGACCGCGGCGTAGAACGCGATGGTGTAAGCGACCGAGAGGGTGTAGCTGTCCAGGCCCCACAGCGGCATCGTCGCCGCGAGCACCGCGACGGCCACCACGGCGAGCGTGCCGTAGCCGTGACGGCGCGCGCGGACCGTCGTCGACGGCGTGCGCGCGACCGTGTCGGTTGTCATGTGGTTTCTGCCTTTCTGGCCAGGCCGCCGGGTCGGACCAGGAGCAGCACGAACAGCAGCAGGTAGATCTGCAGCTGTGCCCAGCTGTCGTCGAACAGGTAGCCGAGCACCACCTGTAGCAGGCCGATCACCAGGCCGCCGGCCACGACCCCGACGAGGCTGCCCAGCCCACCGAGCACGACCACGACGAACCCGATCAGCAGCCACTGGTGGCCAAGCTCCGGGGTGGTGACGAAGCTCGTCGACAGGATCGCGCCGGCCGCCGCGCCGAGCCCGCCGCCCAACGCGTAGGCGAACGCGTCGATGCGCGCGAGGTTGATGCCGCACGCCGCCGCGGCGTCGCGGTGTTGGGCCACGGCCCGCATCGCCGCGCCGGTACGGGTCCAGCGCAGCAGCGCGCTGGTGGCGAACAGCAGCACCAGGCACACCCCGATCACCGCGAGGTCCCGGTTGGCGAGGTAGACCTCGCCCAGCCGCAGCCCGCCGCCGAACTGCGCCGGATAGCTGCGGTAGTCACCGGTGAAGAAGTAGGTGATCAGGCCGAGCCCGAACACCGAGAGCCCGTAGGTGAGCAGCAACCCGTCCAGTGGTGGCCGGTTCGCGATCCGGCCGATCACCGCGCGCTGGGTGCCGTAGCCGATGAACAGTCCAACCAGGACCGCGAGGGCGACGCCGAGCAGCGCCGACGCGCCGGTCTCGATCACCAGGAAGTAGGTCACGTACCCGCCGAGCGTGAGCAGCTCCGCGTGCAGGAAGTTGACCACGCCCATGACGCCGAACACCAGCGCCAGTCCGAACGCGACGACCGCGAGCAGCGACCCGAGCGCGATCCCGTTCACCAGTAACTGCAACGGCGTTGTCATGGTCGCGATCCTCGTCGTCGAGGGAACTGTCGAGAGTTACGTGCGGGGCAGTTCGACGACCGCGGTGCCCCGCGCGGACTCCTCGCCGCGCTGGTCGGTCGCCCGCAGCGACAGCGAGACCCGCCCGGTCGCCGTGTCCACTTCGGACACCGTGCCGGCGAAGGTGACCAGGTCGCCGATCAGGTTGTGCCGGCGCACCTGGACGTCCAGCTCGGCGAGGAAGCCGTCGTCGCCCATCCAGTCGGTCACCAGGTGGCCCATCCAGGACACCCGCTCCGGGCCGTAGTCGTAGGCACCGGGCACGCCGACGCGGCGGGCGAGGTCGGGGTCCCAGTGCACCCGCTCCGGCGGCTCGGGGACGCCCCACTCGTTGGGGATCGCGAGGGCCGGGTGGTCCTCGTAGAGCTGGAAGGCGTGCCCGTGGCTGCGCACGTACAGCCCGCCCCAGCCGAGCAGGTAGGACACCGCGGTCGTCGCCGTGTAGGGGCCCTTGAGCAGCGCCGGCAGTTCGTCGCCGACGCTGACCTGGTCGACGCGGCGGGGCGTGGCGCCTCGGCGGACCTCCTCCTGGCGCCGGTAGGCGGCGCCGATCTCGGCCAGCTGGTCGGCGGTCCACTGGGGAGCGTCCTCGGCCGCGTACTTGCCCTTCTCCCGCGCGGCGTCACGCTCGGTGCGGAAGCAGTAGGACTCGGTGACCGCGACCTGCTCGCCGTGCTGGTCGGTGAAGGTGACCTCGTAGATCTGCTGCACGGAGCGGCCGGCGAACCGGCTCGGCCGCTCGATCAGCTCCTTGAGCCGGGCGGTGCCGCGCAGCCGGTCGCCGGCGCGCAGCCGGCGCGACCAGCGGAACGTGGTGCCGGCGAACATCGCGTGCACGCCGGGCAGGCCGCCGACGTAGCCGCTGAGGATCCGGTCCATCGCGTACAGGATCGTCGGCGGGGCGAGCAGCCCGTGTTCGGTGGACTCCGCGTGGTCGCGGTCGACCCACAGCGGGTTGCGGTCGCCGATGCCGTAGGCGAAGTGCCGGATGGCGTCGGCGTTCAGCTCCTCGATGTAGGGCTGGCCCCGGCGGACCTCCCGGCCGATCGTCGTGCGCAGCTCGGTGAGGGCGTCGTCGGTGATCCGGCCGAAGGTCGTCGCGAGCTCCATTGTCTCCGCCATGCGCCTCGTCCCTATATAAGAACAAATGTTCCGAATTGAGAAGTAACCCGACCGTATGTCCCAAGGTGACGATCGTCAAGACGCGTTCTGGTACCGATCAAAGCCTTGACGGCCGGCGGTGCGCCGTTCGACACTCGTTCTCAGATAGGGACATTCGTTCGTAAATACGTACGAGATGAGACGTAGATGAGTCGTTGGCCGAGCTACGACACCGCCGCCCAGGCCGTCGCGGACTTCTCCTGGGATGACCTCTGGGCCGCGTTCGACGGAGACCAGGACTGGCTCAACATCGCCCACGAGTGCCTCGACCGCCATCCGGCGGACGCGACCGCGGCGCGGATCGCCTTCGCCGACGGCACGTTCGACGAGCCGACCTTCGGCGAGCTGGCCGCTGCCTCGTCCCGATTCGCGAACCTCCTCGTCGCCGATGGCGTGCGGGCGGGGGACCGGGTCGGGGTGATGATGGAGCCATCACGCGAGTTCTACGCCGCGTTGTTCGGCGTCATCAAGCGCGGCGCGATCGCGGTCCCGCTGTACACGCTGTTCGGCCCGGAGGCGTTGCGCGACCGGCTGGACGACTGCGACACGGCGTGCGTTGTCATCGACGAGAACCTCAGGCCTGTGGTGGAGTCGTTGGGGCGCAAGCACATCGTGTTCGACCGCGCGCTGTCCGAGCGCCTTGAGCCCTTCCCCGACACGTTCGTCACCACGACCCGCGCCAACGACACCGCGGTGCTGCAGTACACCTCGGGCACCACCAGACTGCTGCCAGAGGCGGTCCGCCACGAGCACCGCTCGGTGGTGACGCTGATGCGGGCCGCGCTGTTCGCCTCCGGGATCGCGCCCGGCGACCGGTTCTTCTGTCCGTCCTCACCGGCCTGGGGACACGGCCTGTGGCACGGCACGATCGCGCCGTGGTCGCTCGGCGTTGCCGTCGGCGCGTGGTCGGGCCGGTTCGCGCCGGACGCGCTGATCGACGCCCTGGCGCACTTCCGGATTACCAACCTGGCCGCGGCGAGCACGATCTACCGGATGATCCTGCGCGCCGGCCGGGCGGGGGAGCTGACCGCGCTGACCAAGGCGTCCTACACCGGCGAGGAGTTGGACGCGACATCGCAACTGGCGTTCCGGGAGGCGACCGGGGTCGCGCTGTGCGGCCTGTACGGCACCACCGAGACCGGCGTGATCGTGGTCAACTTCCCCGGCTTTCCCGACCACGAACCGAAACCGGGAGCGCTCGGCAAGCCGATGCCCGGCTGCCGGGTGACCGTGCTCGCCGAGGACGACACCCCGGCACCGGTCGACCAGCTCGGCGAGATCAGCGTGTTCCGCCGAGGAAACTGGTTGCGCGCCAAGGATCTCGGCTCGGTCGACGCGGACGGTTACCTGCACTACGCCGGCCGCGCGGACGACGTGATCATCTCCGCCGGCTGGACGATCAGCCCGCTGGAGGTGGAACGCACGCTGCTCACCCACCCACAGGTCACCGAGGCCGCGGTCGTCGGTGTCCCGGACGAGACCCGGGGCCACATCGTCAAGGCGTTCGTCGTCCCCGCCGGGCCCGCCGGCGAGGATCTCGTTGGCGCACTGCAGAACCTGGTACGCACGGACCTGAGTCCACACGAGTACCCGCGCGCCGTCGAGTTCGTCGCCGAGTTACCCAAGACGCCCAACGGCAAGATCAACCGCCGCGCACTGCGCGCGGAGTGACCCCATGACCGGGATTCGGTTCGGCGCGGGCATTCCGGCGATCGACGCCACCATCGGCCAGCTGGCCGCGCGGATGGAGGCGCAGGGCTGGGACCTGATCACCACCGGCGAGCACGTCAGCTTCAACCAGCCCAACGCCAACAGCTTCGTGAGCCTGGCCGCGGTCGCCGCGGCCACCGGCTCGGTCCGGCTGCTGAGCGCGGTGACGCTGCTCGGCCTCTACCCGGCCGCGCTCGCCGCGAAGCTGACCGCGGCGCTGGACAACATCAGCGGCGGCCGGTTCGAGCTCGGCGTCGGGGTCGGCGGGGAGAACCCGCGCGAGTTCGCCGCGTGCGGCGTGCCGAGGACCGAGCGCGGCGCGCGGGTCGACGAGGCACTGGAGGTCATGCGTCGCTTGTGGACAGCCGAGGACGTGTCGTTCGCCGGCCGGTTCGTGACCTTCGACGGCGTCACGATCAGCCCACCGCCGGTGCAACGCCCGTACCCGCCGGTGTGGGTCGCCGGCCGGCAGGAGGCGGCGATGCGCCGGGCCGCGCGTTACGGCGACGGCTGGTTGCCCTACCTGTACAGCCCCGAACGGCTCGCCGGCTCGCTCGCGACCATCGCGACCCACCGCGAGCGGCCGGACCCGGTGCGCGGCGGGGCCTACCTGTGGACGTGTGTGCACGAGGACCCGGAGGTCGCGCTGTCCTACGCCCTCGGCGCGCTCGGCAGGACCTACCGGCAGGACTTCACCACGATGGCCGGTCGCTACCTGGTCGTCGGCGACGTCGACTACGCCGTCGGGCGGGTGCTCGAGTACATCGAGGCCGGCGCGACCACCGTCGTGTTCAACAGCGCGTGCCCCCGGGAGTACGTCGACCAGCACCTGGCCCTGCTGGCCGAGCACGTCGTGCCCGAGGTCCGCCGCCGACTGGCCGGCGGCCGGTAGCGTCCGGCGCAGGTCATCCACGCTGGCGGACGCTCTCGGTGATCGTCGAACGCCCTCGGCCAGGCCGACACCGCGACAGCATGGTCACCGACATGGTCACCGACTCCGGTCAGCAAGCGTTCGGCGCGTGTGGGAGGTCGCCTTGCGCGAGCAACTGCCTGGCGGCCGCGACGATCTGTTGCCGACCGGTCTTGGGGAACGTGTCGGACTCGCTGATCAGGTCATCGCACCGCATGGCAAAGGTATGCCGAAAGGCAGACGACCGGCGCCGGTCAGGGTGGTCGAATCGGGGCATGATGGTGCTGATCAAGCATGTGGTGGCGGTTCTCAGCGCGGTCGGACTGCTCGGTCCGGCCGCGTCGGCGACCGCCACCACCGACGATGACCTGGCCTGGCGGGACTGCTACGACGGACTGCGGTGCGCGGACATCCAGGTCCCCGCCGACTGGGCTCGTCCGGCCGCCGGCTCGGTCACGGTTCCGCTGCTCAAGATCCCGGCCAGGGACCGCAAGCTGGGGACTCTGCTGGCCAACCCCGGCGGGCCGGCGGCGGTGATCCCGAACTTCGCGATCCCCGGCTACCGCGACCAGTTCGCGGACCTCGCCGCGCGGTTCGACGTGGTGGTGTTCGACCCGCGCGGGCTGGGCGTCCGGTGTCCGAGCCCGAACCCGGCGCCGCTGTCCGTGCCGGTGACCGAGACCGCCCACCGCCAGTACGCCGCCGCCAACGAGCGGTTCGCCAAGGACTGCGCGGACGAGGTGGGCGCCCACCGGGGTCGGCTCAACGCCCGCCAGGTCGCCCATGACATGGAGGCCATCCGGAGCACGCTGGGTGAACGCCGCCTGCACTACTTCGGCAGCTCGTACGGCACGGTGTACGGCCAGGCCTACGCCGAGCTGTTCGGCGACCGCGTCGGGCGGATGTACCTGGACAGCGTGCTGGACCACACCCGGCGCGACCCGGCGGACTGGGCCCGCGCCGGCGCCGTGACCGCCGAGCGCAACCTCCACCGGATGGCCGGCTGGTGCGCCGAGGACACCGGCTGCGCGCTGCACGGCCGGGACGTGATCGCCGTGTGGGACCGGGTGCTCGCGCTGCCGGACGCGGACCTGGTCGTCCGGTGGACGGCGGCCAGGATCGGCAACGACGGGAGCTGGCCGGCGGTGACCGCCGGGCTCGCGCGCGCGGCGGACGGTGACACGTCGGCGATGACCCCCCAGCCAGGCCCGCCCGACGTCAGCCTCGCGCGGACGGCGTTCTGCGCGGACTTCCCGAACCCGGACGACTTCGCGGCCGTGGACCGGGTGACCGACCGGCTGCGGGCGGTCGCGCCGAGGCTGGGCTGGGCGGCGCACCCCTGGCGGGTGTCCGGGCACTGCTCCGGCCTGCCCCGGACCGGGCTGAACCCGCCGGCCCCACTGTCGCCGATGCCCCGGGTGCTCATCGCCAACGGCGAGCACGACCCGTTGACGCCCGCCGAGCACGGCCGCCGGGTCGCCGCGCAACTGCGTGGCGCCTATCTGCCCGCCGAGGGCAACCACGCGCTCTACCTGCGCGGCCACGCCTGCGTCCGCGAGCACGTGCACCGGTACCTGTGGACCGGGGAGCTGCCGGCGCCGGGCGCGCGGTGCGGCCTGCCTGGCTGATCAGGACGTGTACAGACGTGTACAACGGGGGGCATGCACTGGCGGCCAGGGTGAGGTGGATCCGGTTCCGCCGCGACGAGCCGCGGCGGCTGCGGACACCGCTGCGCGACACCGTCGGGGCCGACGGCGCGTACGCCGGGGCGGCGGCGATCGTCGTGCTGGTGCTCGGGCTGGTCGAGGACAGCGCGGCGAGTCCGCTGGCCATGGTCACCGCGGC
This sequence comes from Actinophytocola sediminis, assembly GCF_054779715.1. Taxonomy (NCBI): domain Bacteria; kingdom Bacillati; phylum Actinomycetota; class Actinomycetes; order Pseudonocardiales; family Pseudonocardiaceae; genus Actinophytocola; species Actinophytocola sediminis. The sequence goes on from NZ_BAAGXS010000035.1 coordinate 110,230, forward strand.
CGGCGCGGTCGCGGCACCGCTGCCGCTGCGCCGCCGCTTCCCCCTGGCCACGGCGCTGCTGTCGGCCGCGGTCGTGACCGCGGTCGCCATGCCGAACTGGTCTGGTCGGCTGGTCGCGATGACCGCGTTCGGGTCCGCCGCCTACCACCGACCCCGGCCGGTGGTGCTCGGCTGCTCGGTGGTCTGGGTCTTCGTCCTGGCCGTGGCGGGCGTCCGCCCGGCCGGGGTGACCGCCACCTACACCGACCTGGTCCTGCTGGGCATCGCCCCGGTGGCCGTCGGCTACGCCCTGCGGCTGCACCGCGATCGTGCCGACCACGCCGCGCACCTCTACCGCGAGGAGACCGGGCGCGTCGTCGCCGAGGAGCACGCGCGCGTGGCCCGCGAGGTGCACGACGCCGTCGGCCACCACCTCACCGTGATCCGGATGCAGGCCAACGCCGTGCGCCACGTCGCCCGCGGGGTCCCCCCGGTGGCCGACCAGGCGCTGGCCACGATCGCCGAGTCGTCGGCCACCGCGCTGGCCGAGGTCCGCGAGGTCCTCGCCGCGCTGCCCGCGCGCGGCACCACCCTGACCGACCTGGACACCCTCGTGGACCATGCCGCCGGCCAGGACCGCGCCGTCACCCTCACCCGGGACGGCTCGGCTCGCCATCCCGTGCCGCCGCTGGTCGACCATGCCGGCTACCGGGTGGCCCAGGAGGCGCTCACCAACGTGCTGCGCCACTCCGACGCGACCGAGGTGGCCGTGCGCGTCCGCCATGCGCCGGACGCCGTGGTGATCTCGGTGGCGGACAACGGTTCTGCCGCACCCGGCACGCCGGCCGACGGCACCGGGCTGCGCGGTATGCGCGAACGGACCCGACTGCTCGGCGGCACGCTGCGGATCGGGCCGAACCACCCGACCGGCTGGCTGGTCGAGGCCAGGCTCCCGCTGCGGCGGGACCGGTGATCCGCGTGCTGGTCGCCGACGACCAGGAGCCGGTGCGCTGGGCGCTGCGCCTGGTCCTCGACGCCGAACCGGACATCGAGGTGGTGGACGAGGCCGGCGACGGTGCCGAGGCCGTCGAGAAGGCCCGGTGGCGCGGGGTGCACGTGGTGGTGCTCGACCTGCGGATGCCCCGGCTGGACGGGCTCGCCGCCATCCGCCGGATCGCCGAGTCGGTCAACCCCGCGCCCGCCGTGGTCGCGCTGACCACGTTCGACGTGGACGAGTACCTGTTCGGCGCGCTCCAGGCGGGCGCGGCGGGGTTCGTCCTCAAGGACAGCGAACCGGAGCTGCTGATCGACGCGGTCCGCGCCGCGGCCAAGGGGCAGGGGCTGATCGATCCCCGGGTCACCCGTCGCACCATCCGCCGGTTCGCCGCGACCGCGCCCCGGCCGGCACCGGCCGACCTGGACCTGCTCACCCCACGCGAACAGGAGGTGCTCCGGCACGTCGCGCACGGGTTGAGCAACGCCGAGATCGCCAGTGCCCTCACCGTCGGCGAAGGCACGGTGAAGACCCACGTGGCCCGCACGCTGGCCAAGCTCGGGCTGCGTACCCGGGTGCACCTGGTGATCTACGCCTACGAGCACGGCCTGCTGCCCGGCGACTCCTGACCAGCCGGACGTGCGTTCGCGGCGCCGACCGGGAGGAACTCCGCGAACACGCCGAAGACCAGGGACCGACCCCTGGATGGTCATGGTGGTGTTGAGCAGGGCGAACCCCTGCCCCTGGAGGGGATCGACCCGCGCGTCGGGGCCACCTCGGTGCGCGCCAGGAACAGGCGGCTGAGCACCGCCGCGAGCAGGTGCGCCGTCGCCAGGTGCCGACGGTCAGAAACTCCGCCCATCTTCGTGATCTCATCCTCATCCTTCCCCCAGAACAGTTGACCGGGCGATGACGAGCATTCGAACCGTTGTGTGCGGCGGTTACGGGGGCGGGATCAACTCGATCCGGAATTCCTGGTCACTGGCGCCGGAGCAGCGGCCCTGGACGATTTCGGTGCCGTCTTCGGTGCCCTGGTCGCGCAGGCTGAGGCACTGGTCGGTGACGACCGAGTGAATGCGGAAGTGCGCCATCGCCGGCGGGCCGAAAGGCTCGATCCGGAACTGTTGTGCCGGATTGTCATCGGCGCAGTTGTCGCGGGGTTCGAACAGGTCCCGGCCCGGCCCGTCGAGTAGGGCGGTGAGGCAGCCGATGCCGAACTTCGGGTGGTGCCACTGGATCTGCACGATGTCCTGGCCCACCGGTTCGACATACACGTGCGGCAGGACGGTTTCCGCGCAGGTTCGTCCGGCGGCGACAGCGGTTTCGTATCGGCCAGAACGATCTGTGCCTTCGGTGACGCACAACTCGGGTTGTCGAGCGACGTGGATGCGGGCCCAACTGCCGACCGGCAGGATGCGCAGCCCGGTCACCGGCGTGTCGGACGCTACGGTCGGTGGCGTCGGGGCGTCGAGCTGGGTGTCGAGCAGGGCACTGACGCCCAGAGTTCCCGCGACGCCGATACCCGCGGCCGCGATCAAGCTCGCCACCCGACGCCACGGTGCGGAACGCGACGGGACAGGCACGTCCGCGGCCGGGTCCTGAGCATCGTTGCCAGCCGGTACGAGATCGTTCGTGGCGATGCGGCGGCGAGTCTCGAGCCAGGTGCGCACGTCGTCGTCGCCGAGGCCGCAGGCGCGGGTGAACGCCTCGACGAACCGCTCCCTTGGCAGCGTCGTGCGGCCGAGAGTGGTCGCGATCGTGCTGGCCGGCAGCGTGTCCCGGTGTGCGGTCGCCTTTCCTTCCAGCTGCCGGTAGGTCAACCCCGACCAGGTGCGTAACGCGCGCAGCGCCGCCGTGAACTCCGCTGAGGAGCTGGCCCGCGCTGGTCGTGGTGGTTCGGCCGGCGATTCGGTTAAGCCGTCCCCTCCCTGGCCCATCAGGCCAGCATGACGTACTGACGGTTGACCGGGCGACCGCCAACACGGGGAGGAACTGGTCTGTTCGAGTGTGTTCGGCCGACCATGAGCACCGTTCCGAACGCCCTCGTACACCAGCGCTGCTGCCACGCCGAAACTGCTATGCCTGAGTGGACCGTGCCGGGTCGTGCGATGTCCTGGCGGAGACCGTGACCGCCGCGCCGGCGGACAGCGCGGCGCCGAGCAGGTAGGGCGCGGCCACCGACAGGCTGAAGAGCGCGCCGGCGGCGAGCGGGCTGGCGGCGCGGGCGATGGCGGCCGCGGCCTGGCCCTGTCCCATCCGGGCACCGACCTCGGTCGGCGGTCCGGCGGTGGCGAGCAGACTGGCCGTGGTCGAGGTGACCATGCCGTTGCCGGCCGCCACCACGAGCGCGGCCACGACGAAGAGGACCTCGCCGACGAAGGGCATGGTGAGCAGCCCGGCAGCCATGAGGACCGCGCCGGCGGCGGCGATCCTGGCCTCGTGCCAGCGCCGGGCGGCCGGGGCCACCAGGAATCCCTGCACGCCGACCAGGACGAGGCCGGCGGAGGCCAGGAGCACGCCGACCATGACCGGCCCGGCGTCGAACCGGGTCGCGGCGAGGTAGGCCACGGTCGTCTCCATGCCGACGAACGCGGCCATCGACGCGAACCCGGTGACCAGCAACGGCCACGGCGCGGCGCGGCGGCCGGCCTTGGGCCGAGGGGGTTGGCTGGTTCGGTTGTCCGGCAGGGCGATCGCGGCGAAGACGAGGTTGCCGGCCGCCAGCCCGGCACCGATGAGCGCGGTGGCGGCGAATCCCAGCGGCGCGGCGGCGGCGCCGAGCGCCGGGCCGATCGTGAACGCGAGTCCGATGGCGGCGCCGACCCGGCCCATCGCCCTGGTTCGCGCGGCGGGCCCGGCGAGTTCGGCCGCGAACGCCTGCGCGACGGCGATGCTGCCACCACACAGGCCGGCGACCGCCCGCGCCAACAGCAGCAGCCACATCGACCCGGCCAGTCCCATCACCGCGAGCGAGGTCGCCGAGCCGGCCAGGCTGACCAGCAGCAGGCGTCGCCGGCCGTGTCGGTCGGCGAGTCGTCCCAGTATCGGGGCGGCGATCGCCTGGCACACCGAGTAGCTGGTCAGCACGACGCCGAGCCAGAACGGGTCGCCACCCAACGTCGTGACCCGGAACGGCAGCGACGGCAGGACGAGGGTGAAGCCGAGCAGGTCGATGAACACCGTGGCGTAGAGGGCGAGCTGTGCACGCGTCCCAGAAATCGAACCCACCTCATTCTCCGATCGACGCGCCGCAGAAGATACTACAGATCGTAGTAGTAACGCTCACCCCGCCTGGGCGGACCAGCCGCGCACAGTCTGTACCGCCACCCGGATCACCGCGCCGGTCGGCGGCCGCTGGCGGTACTGCTGGTACTTCTCACCGAGGCGGTCGGCCAGGCGCGAGCGCTCTGGTTCGTCCTCGACCACCTGGGCCACGCCGTCGACGCGCACCCACCACAGCCGCGACCAGTCGTGGTCGTCGTACTCGTCGACCAGCAGGGAGACCCGGCCGGTGGCGCTGATGTTGCGCAGCCGCTTGAGGTTGGTCGTGGTCTTCGGCTTGTGATCGACCGCGATCACCACGGTGTCGGCCACCGCGGCGAAGGTCACCGGCACCAGGTGCGGCTCGCCGTCCGCGCTCACCGTGGCCAACCTGGCCACGCGGGCGGCACGGAACCGGCGCAGTGCGTCCTCGGTGCTGAGCGTCACGCCGCCCTTTCCCGCGATGTCCTCATCGGACGCACAGCCTATTGGTGCACGAGCGGGAGGAGCACCTGGTCCACGATCTCCACGATCACCTCGTCGGGGATGGGCGCGTCGTGGAGCAGGAAGTGCTCGCGGACCAGGGCGGTCGCGACGCCAGCGACGCGCGGGGTCACCGCGCTTGGCCGTACCGCACCGCGGTCGGCGGCCCGGCGGAGCACGGTCAGCATCGGATCGTCGGACAGGGTGGCGATGCGTGCCCTGGCCGCGCCGAGCTCCGGGTTGCGCAGCACCTCGGGGATCAGGCCGCGGACGAGGTCGCCGCGGGGCCCGGCCAGCAAGTCGGCGCACTGGCGCAGCAGGGCGAGCGCGTCCTGGCGCAGGTCGCCGGTGTCCGGCGGGACGAGCGCGTCCCGGACGTTGCGGTAGACGGCGTCGATGACCAGCTCGACCTTCGACGGCCAGCGCCGGTACATCGACGCCTTGCTGGTGTGTGCGCGCTTCGCGACCCGGTCGACGGTGAGGGCCGCGTACCCGGACTCGGCCAGCTCCGCCAGCGTGGCCGTGTAGATGGCGTTCAGCAGCTCCTCGCCCCGGCGCCGTGGCAGTTTGCGATGATCCACGGCCCGCAGTGTCGCAGAGTCAGGGCCTACCGCCGTTCCAGCCGGTACCGGGTCGCGCGCAGCCAGCCGCGCAGCAGCGCCCGCCGGCGCAGCGGCGAGGCGCCGGGCAGGGTCTCGGCCATCTCCTCGCCGGGGACCGGCTGGGCGTCGGTCAGCTCCCAGCCGGACAGCCGGGCGCGCAGCTCGTCGGCCGTCACCCCGGCGCCGGTGAGGCGCAGCGGCGCGAACCCGACCAGGAGCAGGACCGCGCCGGGTGCGGCGACCCGGGTCACGCTCGCCGCGTAGGCGTCCCGGCGGTTGGCGGGGATCATGTGCAGGCAGCCGCCGTCGAACAGCAGCTCGTACCCGTCGCCGATGTCGAGGTCCGCCAGCCGGGTGACGTCCCCCGGCACGAGCCGCGGCGCGACGCCGGCCTCGTCGGCGCGGCGGCGGGCGGTGTCCAGATCACGGGCGGTGAGCTCCACCCCGGTGGTCGCCCAGCCGCGTGCGGCCAGGTAGACGGTGTTGCGCCCGACGGCGCAGCCCAGGTCGAGGGCCCGGCCGGGCGTTGGCGGCGGCGAGCCTTCGACGTGGGCGACCAGCCCACGGTCAGGCCGGTCGGACCAGGCCATCCGGCACAGCCCGACCCGTTGGGACGTGTGGGCGAGCCAGCGAAGCGTTCCCATGCGGTTGTCTCCTTCTTATGTGGTGCGTCGGCGCAGCGTCGCGGCCCCCATGGCGAGGGCAAGCAGCGCGCAGGCCGCGATGACGACGAGGTCACCGACGAGTTCGGCGGTCACCTCGGTGGATACGGTCACGAGGTTCAGCGCATCCACCACGTAGGAGAGTGGAAGCGCGTCGGAGACGGCGCGCAGGGCCGTGGCCATCTCGTCCCGGGGCGCGAACAGCCCGCACAGCAGGAGCTGGGGCGCCACGATGGCGGGCATGAACTGCATCGTCTGGAACTCGGTTCTGGCGAACGCGCTGATGAACAGCCCGAGTGCCATGCCGAGCAGCGCGCCGAGGGTCGCGACCAGCAGCAGCATCCCCAACGGCCCGGCGACGTCGAGGCCGAGCCAGGTCAGCGCCACCGTCGCGGTGACCGCGACCTGGGCCACGGCCAGCACGCCGAACGCGATGGCGTAGCCGGCGAGCAGGTCGACCCGCGCCATCGGCAGGGTCATCAGCCGTTCCAGGGTGCCGAGGGTCCGCTCACGCAACGTCGTGATCGAGACGACCATGAACATCACCAGGAACGGGAACGTGCCGAGCAGGGCGGGCCCGACACGGTCGAAGGTCTCTGGGGAGTCGATGACGTAGTGGAGCAGCGTGACCAGTGTCGGCGGCACGATCAGCAGCATGGCCACCGTGGCGGGGTCGTGCCGGAGCTGGGTCAGCACGCGGCGGGTCACCGCGCCGGTGATGCGCAGCCGCGTGCGCGGCGTCGGGGCGAGGTTCATCCGGCGGTCTCCCGTTCCTGGCGTACGAGGTCGAGGAACGCGGCGTCGAGGTCGGCCTGTCCGGTCCGGCGCAGCAGTTCCGTTGGCGTGCCGTCGGCCAGCAGCCGGCCGCCGCGCAGGAGCAGCAGCCGCTCGCACCGGGCGGCCTCGTCCATGACGTGACTGGAGACCAGCAGCGTCACGCCGCCGGCGGCGAGCCGGTGAAACAGCGACCACAGCTCGTCGCGGAGCACGGGATCCAGGCCGACGGTCGGTTCGTCGAGGACCAGCAGCTCCGGCTCGCCGAGCAACGCGACGGCCAGGCTGGTGCGGGCGCGTTCGCCGCCGGACAGCCGGCCCACCCGGCGATGCCGGTTCCCGCCCAGCCCGACATCCGCGACGACGCGGTCGACGTGCGTCCGGGAGATGCCGAGTACGGAGGCGAAGAAGCGCAGGTTCTCGGTGACCGTGAGGTCGGGGTAGACGGCGGGGGACTGGGTGGCGTACCCGACCGTGCCGCGCAGTGCGGCGGCGCCCGCGGGGTGGCCGAGGACGGTGACCGTCCCGGTGGTGACGGCCTGCACTCCGACGAGGCAGCGCAGCAGGGTCGTCTTGCCGCTGCCGCTCGGGCCGAGCAGCCCGGTGACGGTGCCGCGCGGGATGGTGAAGCTCAGCTCGTGCAGCACGCACCGGTGTCCGCGCAGCACCCCCAGGCCGCTGACGGTGATGGCATCGGCGGTCACGTGGTGGCGAGCCAGTTGGTGAGGAAATATTCGCGATCGAGCACGCGGGACACTCCATCTATAGAGAACTAATGGTTCTCTATCCTAGGGAGTGAGCGGCGCCCGTGTCCAGCGTCGCGCGCGCAGCACACTGGCAGTGAGCGGGTCACGGGCGTGATCCGGGAAAGGTCGTGATGAGCGCCGATTCGTTGACCACCGAGGACCTGGAGTTCCTGCGACGCCCGCTGCACGGGTTCCTGTCCGTGGCCGCCGGTCCGGTCCCGGCGCAGCCTCGGCCGGTGTGGTTCGAGGTCACCGCCGACGGCACGGTCCAGCTGTTCACCGGCCCGGACACGCTCAAGGTGCGGCGCGTGCGGCGTGATCCCCGGGCCTCGATCATCGTCGCCGCCCCGGTGGGTGAACGTGAGCGTTGGGTGTCGGTCGAGGGCAGCGTCACGGTCGAACCCGACGGCGCGCACGACCTGGCCTCCCGCCTGGCCGCCCGCTACTGGGACCTCGACGACCCGACCCGCGCCGCCGACCTCGCCGCACTCCTGGCCGAGGACCAGGTCCGCCTGGTCATCCACCCGCAGACGGTGCACCGGGTCGCGTTCTGACCCAGCCATCCACCGTCGAGGATCAGGCGGGGTCGATGACCGGCGAGTCCGCGGCCAGGGTGATGCTGAACGGTGACCCGGGGGCGGATGGGTCCCATCCTTGTGTCAGTGCGAACTGGATGGCGCGAGCCACCATGGCGGGGCGGACCGCGCCGGTTGGCAGGTGTAGCCAGTTGCTCGGGTGTGCCCACGGCAACGACACCACCAACGCGCGCCCAGCCTGCTCGGCCAACCCGACCGCGAACGTCATGGGACTCCAGCCGTTGCCCTGGCAGTAGGACGGCCGAGGCCGCACTGTCCACCGGTACTCGGCGCCGTCGACGACGATCCGCCGGGAGCCCTTCTTCGTGATTGCCACGTGATCCTCCGCCCCTCGGTCGCGACCATAGAGGCACACACGTGTGTTCACCTATCCCACGGCGATGGGGGCGGGTCTGGCGTCGTTCGGCACGGTGATCAGCCTGTTTCGCCGAGCATCGGCGGTCGTGTGCTTGTGGCAGCCTGCCGATCGGGTGCGCCGCGGGCGGGTCACTCCCATCGGCATCCGAGAGATTTCTCAGCGGATGATCATTGTCTGGTACGCGGCCCGGATGTCCTCGGTCGACGACTCGACGTACTGCGGACCTGGGCCGGTGTCGGCCCCAACGGGAAAGGTGTAGTCGAGGTATTCGGGGCGACAGGCCGCGCCATCGATCTGGAGGCCGAAATCGGCAAGCTTCCGGCCGGTGCGTACCTCGTACACCCGTACCGGGATCTTCTGTTGGTGGAATGAGACCAGGACACCCTCACCGAAGCCGGCGTTCTTGTAGTAAGTGCAGGTCTGCGCAACGGCGCCATATGTGACCTCGCCGGCACAGATTATCAGCGTCGCATTCTTCGGGTCGTTCGCCTGCCAGTTCTTCGGCAGGCCTTTCCGATGTGCGTCCTGTCCGAAGACCATCGCGGGGAACGTGCCGTGCCCGGTGTAGGGCCGTGCCGCGCCGTAGGGCCTCGGGTTGGTGCAGTACGCCGGCATCTCGTTCGCATAGGTGGTTTGCACAAGCGCGCGGACCTCGATCAGCTGGATTGCCCAAGTGGCCAGCGTGTGGCCGCGCTTCGCCCTCGTTACGCCCGGGTCGTTCGGATAGGTATCGAGCAACTGCTGGTAACCTGCGCGGGCTTCGGTCGGGTTGTTCGCGGCAAGCTGGGTGTCCGCACAGGTCAGCAGCGCCAGCGGGGTGACCTTGGCGGCCACCGTCCGCGCGCGATCGAGGTCATCGGTCTCGGCATCCTGCTTGACGATCCAGTCGGTGACGTCCACGGTGCGGCACGCGTCGTCGGTCGGCAAGCCGGCGAGGAACTCGTCCAGCACCTTGTCCGTGTCCTCCTGGCGGTTCGGGAACTCCGCACGCAGCGTGGCGATCAGGGCAAAACCCTTCTCCATAGCCAGTTGGTAAGCGTCGGCGAGGCCAGCACGCAGGTCGTCGCGTGCCTGGTCAAGCAGGAGGTCCTCGCGGTAGCGGCGCGCGTCGGTCCAGCGCGCGTCCGGCCGCCGCTCGTAGCTCGCCATCGTCTCGGCGGCCTGCAGGCGATCGGTCCTCGCCTGCACGCGAGCCCGCTGGATGAGCCGGCACGCCTCGACGGCGTCCAGAATGCCGTCCGCGACCGGGCCGTTGCCGATCCGCTGCCAAAAGCCCACATCGTCCGCAATGGACGAAGTGCGTTCGCAGTCGCCGTGCGCGTGCGCGGCGTCCGCCTCGTCGGCACGGCCGTTGAGGTCCAGTCGGACGATCACGAACGCGCCGAGCACGACCACCCCAAGCACGCCGGCGCAAACCCGTTGCCAGGGAATTACCGCTTTCGGTGGCCTGCTCGCGGTGCGCCAGCCGTGCCCGATCATGCCGGCCCACCAGAAGAGCAGCAGCCACTGCACCCAACCGGCGTGCGTAACGCCGCCGAGTACGCCAAGCAGGGCAATGGAGATCAGCGCGCATGCGACGCCGAGCAGGCGACGGCCGAGTAGCAGGTAGCCGACCCCGAACAGCGACGCATTGCCCAGGACAACCGCGACCGGGTCCCTCGGCGTTGTCGACCCCAGCGGCGTGGTCCCGGACAGGTTGGTGGTCGGCGGTACAGCGCACATCGCGGACGTCCTTGGCTCGGAGCAGCACTTGCACACTCATTGTTGGCGCACATTGTTGGGAGGGGTCCCGCCGTTCAGCAAGAAAGTTGCGACTGGTTCGCGAAAGACCAGCACTGAAATTCGCTGCCATCGATGATCTGTGGTGCCCCGGTGAGAGTCGAACTCACACTTTGGACGGGGTTTGGACGAGGCCACGAAAACTGCCCCTGACCCGAGCGGCGCGGGTCAAGATCCCGGTCCGCTCCGCAGGGGCGGATATGCCGATGGGACCGATCGGTGGTTCCCGAGAGGGATCGATCCGAGGACCAGCTCGTGGACACCGCAGAGCTTGGACGCGCGGATCTTGCCGCCGCAGCGGATCCGGCACGCCACCCGGCTCTTCGAGGACGTGCACCTGGTCCAGGGGGTGCCGTTGCACGAGCCGGAAACGCCGCATACCCGGCGCGACCTCACAGACGGTGCTCAAGCCGGGTGTCGCTTCAGGACAGCCTTGGGCCCTCGGGGTGCAGCAGCCGTTCGGCGATGTCCTGCACGCGGGCCACCGTGATGCCAGACCGTTGTTCCACGGCCAACGGATGGTCAGTGGGCTCCAACTCGACCGTCGGTCGGGTCCCGACCGGTTGGCTGTGCACCTGGGTCTTCAAGTTCAGCGTCGTCGGATCGTAGAGCGGCAACTCGGTGGACAACCAGCCGAAATACGGCGGCTCGTTCACCCGCGTCGGATCAGTCCACAACTCGGTCATCCGGTCGAAGCTGGGCTCGCTCAGCGACACCCATACGTCCCACTCGAAGTCCTCCTCAGCGTCCCGCACCGGCAGGACCAAACGCGCACGGACGAAGAAGTGCACGCCACCGATCACGCACTGCTCCTCACCGAGGACATTTCCAGGGCTGCCCTCCAGGCTCTCCTGCCAGTAGGCAGGTGCAAGCGCGCCATAGCTGAAGGGCAGACCAGCGTGCCGCTGACCGCAGCACGAGCACAGAAACCCCAGTTCGACCGACATGCCCAACAGAGTATCCGGCCAGCTGGCTGGCGCAGGCTTGTCCATCGCCAAGGCAGTTATCAGGTCTTCAAGAGCTTGGCGGCTGGGTAGGAACCGGCCTCGGCAGATCTCTGAGAGCCTGTTCCTGAACCTATTTGGTGAGTCGTCGGCTGGTGATGTGGATCATGGTCCAGCGGACCATGGCGGCGTGGTGTTCGGGTAGTCGTTCGTAGTCGCGGGCGCAGCGGCGGTGGCGGGTGATCCAGGCGAGTGTTCTTTCGACGACCCAGCGTCGGGGTAGGACCTGGAAGCCGGTGGCGTCGTCGGTGCGTTTGACGATCTGCACGACGATCTTGTGGGTGACTTTGGCCCAGGTGACCAGCTTTCCGGCGTAGCCGCCGTCGGCCCGGACCAGCTGGATACGTCGGCAAGTGGCGGCTAGTTGGGTGAGCAGTGGGCGGGCGCCGTCGCGGTCCTGCACCGAGGCTGGGGTGATCAGCACGCATAACAACAGACCGAGGGTGTCCACGACGATGTGATGTTTGCGGCCGTTGATCTTCTTGCCCGCGTCGAAACCACGGTCCGTCCGCGCGACGATTTCGGCGGCTTTGATCGACTGGGAATCCAGAATCGTCGCTGTGGGTTCGGCGGTGCGGCCTTCTCGCAGCCGCACACGGTCACGCAGGCTGTCGAGGAGGTTCTGGGTGAGCCCGGCCTTCTCCCACGCGGCGAAGTAGTTGTAGACCGTCGACCACGGCGGGAAGTCCACGGGCAGCGCCCGCCACTTGATGCCGTTGTCCACCAGATAGAAGATCGCATCGACAATCGCCCGCCGGCAGTGCGCTTCCCGTCGCCCGCCCTGCCCGGCCAGCCACGCCGGATCGGGCAGTAAAGGATCGATCAGCACCCACTGCGCATCGGTGGTGTCCGAGGGATACCGACGAACGCGAGACACCCCCGACGAAGCGTGCAGCGGACCCAGACGGCAACACGCCGACCCCGAACCCACACCAGCAACCGTGATACGGCACGATGACAACGGAACTCCTGGTACAGCGGCGATTCGACACCGACTGCTCTACCAGGAGCTCCTCCGTTCCAGCCTCTGACACGCCGACCAAGATCAGTTCAGGAACAGGCTATTACGGATCGCCTGGCGGCTGGCTCGATCTCAAGGCTTGCTGACTGCGACCGAACTGCCACCTGCGATGATTCGACTGTGAGCTATGACCTTGCTGTGTGGGATGGTGAACGTCCACGCGACAACCACCAAGCGGGTACGGTCTACGACGAGTTCTATGAGCGCTATCTGGAGTCGGATGATGTCATTGTGCCTCCAGCGCCGCGCATTGTGGGTTACGTCGAGGCGCTCGTCGACCGATACCCTGACGACGGCAGTGGTGTAGGCAGTGGCGTATGGGCGTCGCCGCCAGTCATTGACGAGGCGTCAGGGCCGATCGTGTACCTGCTCATGTCCTACAGCAAGGCTGAGGAAGTGTCTGAGTACGCCGCTTCGCTGGCTCGCGAGCACGGGCTCGTCTGCTATGACCCGCAGGCAGAATCCTTGCGGTCGTAGGCTGGTTGCCCTTTCATCGGACGGGCCAGAGGAAATGTGTGTCGGCGCCCTCTGCCCACCGTCGCCCCCTCCGGTAGCCGCGGCTGCGCACCGGTAACCTGGCCAACACGACATCTGTTGCCGTATGCGGACACCGTGTTCAACAGCCGCCAGGTGGCCACTTTGCTGGAGGACCCGCAGCTGCCGCCGGGCGTGGTTACCGATGAGTTCGCACGTGAACTCATGGAGCTTGGGCGGAGGGTCCTCGACAGGCAGCACCTGTACCTATGGTTCCTCGGCGACTGAGACAGCGGGTCTCCGCAACTCCGACCAATAGCCGGACAGATGAACGACCGCAGTGCTACGGCAGACGCACGCGATGGTCTCAGTTCAGGAACAGGCTCTGAGACCTTCGGCCGCGACAAGCCAACCTGTCGCGCCACCCAGTCCTGCTTCAGACCGGCGGCCGCGCGACAGCGCTCCACTTCGGCCGCGAATGCCCGCTCCTGCGGAGACAGCTCCATCCACACCCCAGCTGCGTACTCGAGCTTGTCCCTGAACTGTCCCTTGCCTTCCGGGACACCGGACAGCCCACCCACGCTAGCAACCTGAACATCGGCAACCACCGAGAGGTTTTCTCATGACGACCTTCTTCCTGCTTGTGTCCGTGTTGCTCGCGTTGGCGTGCTTCGCACGGCAGGTCACCCTGGTGATCGTGGCGTTTCTGGTCTTGAGAGACAGCCCACCGGAGAAACGATCAGAGATCCTGCGTGCTCTGCCGGCGCCCCGTGCAACTCGGGATGCCGTCTTCGGACCGGCTCGTCAGGGTCTCGACCCTGCCGGATCCAAAACGGGGGGCGTATGGGGGGCGATCACCCGGATTTGACCGGTCCCCACCGGACAGAGCCGGGCGCCCCATGATCATTCTCAGACGCGTTTTCGCAGGTCAAACGGCCTGGTCAGGTGCGGTTTGCGGTGGTGCCCCCGGCGCGGTTCGTACAGCATCCGCACGAAGCCGCCAACGCCGTGAGCTGCTGGTTTCCGCCACGGTCGAGATCCCACGTCGCCGTCGTGGTCAGGGCCGTGACGCCTCATGACCGCGACGACCGAGCAGGCCCGCGGCAGTTGCCGGGCGCAGCTGGGCGGCATCTGCGCCGGCACGGTCACCGCGTGCACGGCGAGGCCGTCGAACAGAGCCCGCGGCAGGCCGGTTTCGAGATCGAGGTCGGGGGGCGAGTTGGTCGGCGGCGGCCATCCCGTCGAGAATCTCCCGGCGCAGGCGGGCCGTTGCTCGAGTCGGTGGTGATCGCCCTGGTCCTCCTGACCATCGTGATCGGTGTCGCCGCATCACTCTGGCCGGCCCGGAAGGTGGCCGAACGCCCGATTCTCACTGCGATTCAGTCCGGAACCGACTGAGGGCAGCTGCCATGGCTCGCCGCAGAACTCGATGTTGATGGCGTTGAGCGCACCTAGCACCTGACGGCCGTCCCTTGGCGAGAACAGGTTGGCCGACACGACAATCTCGCGCTTGCCGTCGAGGGTCGCGAACGCGTAGGTCTGGTAGCCGGGGATGGCGCCGGTGTGTCCCCACAGCGTGACGCCGCACGTGGTGTGCATTTCCTCGATGCCGAGGCCATAGCGTGGCCACGCCGGGTTGTTCGTGGCGGGGGCGTCCTCGTGCATGCGTTGCACCAGTGCCGGTGGGAGCAGCTTGCCGGTGAACAGGGCGTGGTAGAAACGTTGGATGTCGGTTGCGGTGGACACGACTCCGTAGGCGGCCCAGGCGAACGACGGGTTCAGTTCGGTGAGTTCGAACCGTGGTGCCGGGTCGATGCGGTAGTAGCCCGACGCGTGCGGGCCCGCCAGGAACTGTGTGCTGGTCGGGAGATCGCTGCGGAACATGCCGGCTGGTAAGAACACTCGCCAGCGTAGTTCCTGGCTCAGGGTATGACCGGTGACCCGCTCGACGAGCATGCCGAGCAGGATGTAGTTGGTGTTGGAATACGCCCATTCGATGCCGGGTGCACCGTGTTCGAGGGTGTTCGCGAGCTGTATCAGTCGCGCCGGCGAGTACGTACGGGAGGTATAGTGCGCCGGGTCGGCGAACTCCGGGGCGTTGATGTAGTCGGCAAGGCCGCTGGTGTGGTTGAGCAGTTGCTCGACGCGGACGCCGTCGTCGCCGGGGACCATGCCGGGCAGTAGCTCGCCGAGTGTGTCGGTCAGTGCGAGCTTTCCCTCGTGCACCAGCTGAAGCAGCACGGTGGCGACCATGGTCTTGGTGATGCTCCCGGCACGGAATCGGCCGTCCCGCGGCAGCGGGCCATTTGTGTCTACATCGGACACGCCGGCTTCGGCACGCCACCGGTTTTTCCCGCGTACCACTGTGAGCACCACGCCGGGTGTGCCCGCGGCGACCATCTGGTCCAGCTCCTGTTGGATGCCGGTGGACGCGCTCGCGGGCGACACCAGTGTCGTGGCGAGCAGCGCACCCAGCGCTGCCACGGTGAAAACTCGCATCGGTTTCCTCATCTCAGGCCGACAGCACGGTGCGGGAGTCGCGAAGCGTGATGTAGCCCTCTTCCAGGGAAGGGGTCACGGGGACGGCGTCGGGAGTCGGTTGTTCGGAGGCGACGACCCGGTACCGCACGCCGTGCGGGTCGGGCAGTACCGACACGATGACCCCGCCTTCCGGCTCGGGGCCCGGGGTGACCAGGGACCAGACTCGTCCCTCGGCGAGGGCGGTGAGTTTCGCTACCGTGCCACGGAAAACCACGCGGCCCGCGTCGAGCATGGCCAGTTCGCGGCAGGTCTGTGCGATGTCCTCGACGATGTGCGTGGACAGCAGCACGGTCCGGTCGCCGGCGAGTTGGGCGAGCAGCGTGCGGAACCGGATGCGCTCTTCGGGGTCGAGCCCGGCGGTCGGCTCGTCGACGATCAGCAGCCGTGGGTCGTTGAGCAGTGCCTGCGCGATGCCGACCCGGCGTTTCATCCCGCCGGAGAAGCCCTTGAGCCTGCGTTTGGCCACATCGGACAGTGCGACCACCTCGAGTAGTTCGGCGACCCTCCTGCGCCGGACCGCTCGGTCGTCGATGCCCTTGAGCAGTGCGACATAGTCGAGGAACTCCCGCGCCGTCAGGTCGGGATAGACGCCGAGGTCCTGCGGCAGGTAGCCGAGCACCCGTTTGACCGCGGCGCGGCCCGCCGCGGTGCCCAGGTCGTGGTCGGCGACCAACACCCGGCCACTGCTCGGGCGCAGCAATCCGGCGAGGATGCGCATCAGCGTGGTCTTGCCGGCACCGTTGGCGCCGAGCAGCCCGAACATGCCGGTGGGCACGGTCAGGTCCAGGCCGTCCAGGGCTCGGGTGCCGCCCCGGTACGTCTTGGTGAGCCCGGTGATCTGGATCTTCACGTGGTCTCCCTATCGAGTGGTGCGAGCGAGCAGGGCCCGGGCGCCGGTCAGCGCCAGCGCGACCATGATGAGCAGGACGGCGACCGATCCCCAGGCGGTAGCCGGGGTGAGGGCCGGGCGAAGCAGGTTCAGCGCGGCACCGGGCACCGGCCCGGCCAAGGTGCCGTCGGCTTGGAACAACGCGTCGAGGACGTAGCCGTTCACCGGACGCAGCAGCGTGTGGTTGAGCGTGGGCATGATCGTGGGGTGGACCAGGTTGGCCCAGAACCAGTAGCCGACGAACAGCACCCGGAACAGCGGCGCGGGCATCAGCAGCGGACACAGCAGCGCGAACGCGCCGACGAACAGCAAAGCCGGTACGACCACGACGACACTGACGGCCAGGGCGTAGGCCAGCGCGGCCGGATCGCCGTGGCGCATCACGTGTCCGATGGCCAGCAACAGGTAGCACCCGATGACGGGGAGCCCGCCGGCGAGACACGCGCCGAGGTACTTCCCGGTCAGCCGGGTGTCCGGGCCAGCGGATGTGGCGTCCAGCACCTGCCGCACGTTGAGCTGCTCGTCCCGAACGAGCCGGTCGGCCAGCAGCACGCCGAAACCGATGGGCAGCAACAGCGTGACCAGCTGCCCCGCGAACACCATCGCGGACCCGGGATCGGGCTCGGTGAACACCTTGCCCACGTTGGTCGGGTTCACCACCACAGTGAGCACGGCCAGCGCTCCCATGGTGATCCAGAGCGATCGCTTGCGCAGCTGCATCAGCAGCTCGTAACGCAGGCACGCACGAAACGCGGTCATCCGTCCTCTCCTCTGACAAGTCGTTCCGCGCGGGCGAGGACGAGCCAGCCCGCGACGAGCAGCGCCACACCGGATGCCAGCAGCACCAACCGGTTCGCCAGCCAGTCCACATCGCTGCCCCGCGTGGTCGCGAACAGGTACATCAGCTGGGTGGGAGTCCAGTCCCGCATGGCGTCGGCCAGCAGTTGCTGCACCAGCCACACCGCGGCGACCAGCCCACCCGCGGCGGCGGGGCTGCGCAGGAGCGCGCCGAGCAGGAAACCCAACCCTGCCAGGCACAAGGTGGGTGCCAGCCAGACGAGCTGCCCGAGCGCCGGTGCCGGTGCGAGTGGCCATCGGTGCCACCAGCCGGACACCGTCAGCGCCACGGACGTGCCCCCGGCGATCACCGCGGTCCACCCGAACGTGATCACGAGCCGCCGCAACAGAGTCGAGCGGTACTCCCGGAACACACTGGCCTGCAGCTCGACGGCCACGTCCCGGCCGACCAGCGAGGCTGCGACGACCCCGGCGGCCAGCGGCATGCCCATCTCCAGCACTGCCTGCAAGGTGCGGGCGGTCGCCACGTCGTTCCCGCCGCCCGCCTGCAACACCGCGAGTAGCACGACGAACGCGGCGCAGACCGACAGCGTGACCGGTGCCGCCCAGCCGGTGCGGCGAACCTCGTGCCGCCACAACGCGAGTGGTGTCATGCCACGTTGGTAGCGCCGCGAGGTCGCAAGGTTCACTTCATCGCACAGCGAGTGGCCGGCCCGCGAAAACTACCGCGGTACACAGCAACACCGCGGCGAGCACCCCGGTCAGCACGTTGGTTGACCACAACGCCTCGACCGCACGCGCGACGGGCACCAGCCATTCCGTACCCGCCGCCAGGCTGGGCGCGAGCAGCCGCGTGACCCACACGGCGAGCGCGACCGTGGCCGCCACGGTCGTGCCCACCGTGACGCTGAGCAGCAGGCAGAGCGCCGACAACACCACCATCGGTCCCAACCAGGCGCTGACCAACGCCGTCAACCCGGACGAGCCGACACCGACCCAGGCCAGCACCGCCGACGACACCAGTGCGAGCACGAAGTCGTAGCCGAACACCAACGCCACCCGCGCCACCAACACGACTCGCGGTGAGGTCACCGTCGCCGCGAGGAACTCGAACCCAGAATCCCGTTCCGTGCCACAGACCCCAGCGATCCCGGCCGCCGCGACGATCGGCGCCACCATCGCCAGCACCGCCTCGGGCCAGTCGTGGTGGGTGCCCATCATGGCCAGCACGACACCCAGTCCCATGACGACGACGGAGGCCAGCCAGACCGACACGCGAACCAGCCGAAGCTGTGGCAGCAGGAGCTGTCCGGCGAACCGGGCGTGCCGTGCGAGCCCGGCCCGCGGCACGACCGGCTCCGGATCCTGGGCCGCGTGCTGCAATGTCACGGCCACCGCGTCCCGGGGCGGTGGACCGTCCTGGCGTAGCGCGTCGCCGATCGAGCGCCAGAGTGCGAACCGCTGCCCGCACGCGTCACACGCGGCGAGGTGCTCCCGCACGGCCCGCCGGTCGTCCTCGGACAAGGTGCCGGCGGCGTACCCCGCCAGGTCGGTCGTGGGATGCCCGCTCATCGCCATGACTCCTCCAGTTCCGCGAGCGCACGCAGCAACGCGGCACGTGCGTTGTGCAGCCGGCTCTTGACCGTGCCGACGGGCACCCCCACCACCACGGCGATCTCCACCTGGGACAGCTCACCGATGAACGTCAACAGCACCACCTCGCGGTGCACCAGGCTCAACTGGTCGATGGCCGCCAGCACCCGTTCCCGCTCCACACTTGCCAGCGCCAGCTCCTCTGGCCCCGGCTCGGCCGCACTGAGTTCCGCCACCTCGTCCAACCCCGCCTCGACCGGCCGCGTGGCACGCAACCGGTTGTGCGCCTGCCGCCTGGCGACCCCGTACAACCAGGTCCGCACCTGCGACCGCCCGGCGAAGCTGGCCGCGCCGCGCCATACCGCCAGGAGGGTGTCCTGGAGGATCTCCTCGGCCAGCATCCGGTCCCCGGCCAGCCGCAACAGGAACCAGAACAGACCATCCGCGTGCCGCTGGTACAGGACCGTCAGCGCCTCCGCGTCGCCCCGCCCAACCCGCCCCAACAGCACATCGTCCGGCTCACTCCCCGACCCCGGCCGCCGCAACAGCACACCCCCCCGGATCACACCTCACCAGGCCATTCAACAGTGAGTAGCACCGCAGGCCGTTGAGGTTCAGCCCAGCGGCGTGATGCTGTAGGCGACGATCCAGGCCCGCCACCCGAGCCTTCCCGATGATCCATGCGGTGGGCACCGGAACATTGCTCAGATGCACCGCGCACACTTTCAGCTCACCGCGCCAGAACTCCTCCACCAACGGCCGACCGGTCGACCCACGTCGTGACATGGCGGAGTGCGAACTGAGACCCAACAGCCCCCGGCAACCGTTGTCGGGGTTGTTCTTGCTGGTCAGACTGGGTGCCCCCGGCGCGGCTCGTGCAGGATGCACACTGGACGGGTTTTGAACCCAGTCGGTCAACTGGCTCTGACCTGCGCGGATAGGCGTCGGTGATGATTCGTGGGGAGAAGTCGGGGAGTGGTGACCAGGACTGGCGTGACGGTCCCGGTTGGTTGCTCGCCGCTGGACGCCTGGCGTAACGTATCAAAGTAGATACCCCCGCTTGGTGAAGGAGGTGCCGCTGATGTCTGTGGCGAGGTTGCTGGCGGCCGCGCGGCACCTGGCTGGCCTGAGTCAGGACCAGCTCGCCCGGCTGGCTCACACGTCGCGGACGGCGGTGTCGGCCTATGAGAACGGCCGGAAGAAGCCGACGTTGGACACGGCCGAACGCCTGCTGGGCGCGTCGGGCTTCGACCTCGACCTACGTCCGCGGATCACCTTCCACCCGGTCGTGAGTGATCGCGGGCGCGTGTACCAGGTGCCCGATCAGCTCCCGTCACTCCCGCCACACACGGCCCTGGCGACGGTCGAGCTGCCGCTGTCGTTGAACTGGTCGCAGCCTGGTCGGCGGTACCGGCTCAAGGACCGGTCCGAGCGTGCCCGCGTGTACGAGGCGGTGTTGCGCGAGGGCGGCCAGGAGGACGTGCTCACCTACATCGATGGTGTCCTGCTGGTCGATCTGTGGGATGAACTGTTGCTCCCTCGCGATCTTCGTGCGGCCTGGGCACCGTTGATCTCCAAGCTGGCCGCCGCGTAGTGGCCACTGGCTCGGCGGACGTCCCGCTCACCGCGTTTCAGCTGGAAGTGGCGCGGCTGTTCTTCAGTCTGCCCGCCAGTGACGGCTTCGTCCTCGCCGGTGGCGCCGCGCTCCTGGCCCAGCATCTGACGGTGCGCCCGACCCAGGACCTGGACTTCTTCACCGACAGGCAGGCGGGCATCGTCGCGGCGCGGGAAGCGCTGATCGCGGCGGCCGATGAGCGGGGCTGGGGCGTGCGGACGATCCGGAAGGGCGAGAGCTTCAGCCGCCTCCAGGTCACCGGTCCGGAAGACCTGATGATCGACATCGCTCTGGATTCGCGGCCGGGACAGCCACCGGCGATGAGTGTGGCTGGCCCGACCTATGCACCGGAGGAGCTTGCGGGCCGCAAGGTGGTCGCGCTGTTCGACCGGTTCGCGGCCCGCGATTTCGTGGACGTGTTCGCGCTGAGCCACACGTACAGTAAGGCGGACCTCCTGACGTGGGCTCGTGAGCTCAATCCGGGATTCGACCTGCCCTATTTCGTCGAGGCGCTTGACGCGCTGCCTCGCTATACGGACGTGGACTTGAGCCTTGGCGCGGTCGACGTGGCGGCCGTGCGCACGTTCTTCTCCGAGTGGGCCGCGGAGCTGAGGCAGGTCCAGTCGTAGCGGTTGCCCAAACCCTCCCCGCTCCCTCGTACCGGCCGTCTCGAGCTTCGAGTGATCGAGGCCGAGGGGAGCCGCTTGGTGCTCGTGGACAACCGTGCCGTCGGTGGTGGCGCTGCCGTCACGGTCCGTGGGCTGCGCCGACCCGAACGAGCCGAACGCCAAACGGGCCTCATTCGCGTGATCACCCGGATCCGACCGGATTCGACCGGACAGAGCCGGGTACCCCGCGATCAACATCGGGGGCATCTGCGCAGGTGAAACGGCCTGGTCACGGCCTGTTTGAGAGGTGGTGCCCCCGGTGCGATTCGAACGCACACTGGACGGGTTTTGAATCCGTTGCCTCTGCCGGTTGGGCTACGGGGGCGGCGCGTGACGACTTTACGGGATCACCCGCACCGGGTTCTCGAGGGCTCCGGCCTCGGGATCCGCCCGTGCTCAACCGCTGGCCATGACCTAGGTCACGGCCTATGTTGCCGGTTCGTTACGTTGTGGTGATCACCGTCTCTGCGACGGGCATCCCGGGTGAATGCGCCGGTAGGCTGGTGGCACAGCGTTGCGAACCCGAAGGAGGACCCCGGTGACCGAGCAGGCTGCCGAGGCCCAGACCGGCCCGGCCGTGCAGCGCAGTGTCCTCGTCGCCGAGGACGAGGCGCTGATCAGGCTCGACCTCGTCGAGATGCTGAAGGAAGAGGGCTATCACGTCGCCGGTGAGGCCGCCGATGGTGAGCAGGCCGTCGCGATGGCGACCGAGCTGCGACCCGACCTTGTCATTCTCGATGTCAAGATGCCCAAGATGGACGGGATCGACGCCGCGGCGGCCATCGCCGGGGAGCGGATCGCGCCGGTCGTGATCCTGACGGCGTTCAGTCAGCGGGATCTGGTCGAGCGGGCACGTGAGGCCGGCGCCATGGCCTACCTCGTCAAACCGTTCGCCAAGCATGATCTCGTCCCGGCCATCGAGCTCGCCGTGTCCCGGTTCGCCGAACTCCAGGCACTCGAGACCGAGGTCGCGACCCTCACCGAGCGCATGGAGACCCGCAAGCTCATCGAGCGGGCCAAGGGCCTGCTCATGACCAAGCAGGGACTCTCCGAACCCGAGGCCTTCCGCTGGATCCAGCGCACGGCCATGGATCGCCGCGCCACGATGAAGGCCGTCGCTCAGGCCGTGGTCGAGAACATCAACTAACGCTCCACCGTGAAGTCCACTCGGGCTGACTGGGACTCTCGTTTCGTTCCGTACTGCTTTACCTCGATCGCGTGATCGCCCGGACGTATGCCACCCAGGGCTATTGGTAGCGCGTAGCTGCCGCCTACCCCTGGGCCGTCGGCGTCGGTCGGCATGGCGGCGATCAGCTTCCCGTCCAGGTACACCTCCAGGCCCTGCACACCGGCCACGGCTCCGGTGTCCCACTGGGCGGCGGCGGCATCCAGGCGCACCGTGAGCACGACCTGGCCGAAGGCCGGCAACCTCCTGCTGGGCAACGGTTCGCCGGCCGCGTCGGCCAGGGTCAGCGTCACCGTTGGCTGGCCGTCCGGCGTGTCCGGCGCCGCCGGCGCGGGGGTGGGGGCGGGCTCTGCCCACGCCGGGGTCGGGGTGATCTCCAGATAGGCCTCCACCACGATGGCCGTCGTGTCGGCCCCGGGCGCCCGCACCACGAACGGCGCGATCGTCGCCGCGTCGCTCGGCCCCAGCAGGCTCGACGGCACGTCGGCGACCAGGGTCAGCGACGCGCCGCGCGCCGACGGCAGGCCAGGCACCACCGGCCTTGCCGGCAGGCGCGCGGTACCGAGCTGCACGATCGCCTGACCCACCACCAACTCCGGGTTCATCGCCACGGTCACCACCACCCGCGCCGACTTCGACTCGACCAGCGGCCAGCGCGCCACCTCGCCATCCGGCGCGGCCTCGTCCAGGTCCAGGATCCGTTTCGTCGCCGGCCGCAGCACCGCCTCGACCACCCCGGTCGCCGGGTGCGCCGGACCGCTGAGGCCGACCGCGGCCACCCGCACCCGGGACGGCCGGTCGTCCGGGCCACGGAAACCCAGCAGCACCGACGCCTGTCGCCACGGCGGCACCACCTGCCGGACCGCCACCGCCAACCCGTCCTGGTACACCCGCACCCCGGACGTCGTCAGCGCCACCTCGAACAGGTGCGCCACCCCCGGCCCACGCCGCGGCACTTGTTGGTACGCCGCGGTCTCCGCCGTCGCCGGCAGGTCGGGCGCGACGCTCACCAGCACGCCCCCGTCCGAGATCGACACCCGGATCGTGCCGCCCGGCAGGCCGGGGTCGCGGTGCTCGGTCGTCCGCCGGGTGCCGACCCCGACCCGGTCGGCCGGTCCTGGCACCAGATCGACGATCAGCTCCCCGCCGGGGCCCGCCGCGTCGGTCAGCACCGCGACTCGGCCCAACTCCCTGTCCCCGCCAAGGCGCAGCGCGGTGCGGGCCCGCAGCACCGCGATGTCCGAGCCGCACCGGAAGTCGATCGCCAGGCCACGGTCGGCTCCCATCCGGACGCAGCCCCGGTCGCCCGACTGATGCCAGCGCGACCGCGGCGAGTTCGGGGCGATGGTCGACGGGTCGGCGAAGTCGTCATAGATCTCGGTCAGGCCGAGCAGCGGGGCAGCGGTGCCGGCCTCCGGCTGGCCGGTCGCCTCGGTGGGCGCCGAGCGCTGGCCATAGGCGTCGACCGACCGCACCCACACCCGATAGCGCTCGCCGTCGACCAGCCCGTCCAGCAGCATGTCCGGTGCGACGACCAACCGGCTGCCGGCCCGGCCCTCGCCGTCGATCCGCTGCCAGCCGACCTCGTAGCCGACCACTCCGGGTAGCGCCTGGCCGCCGATCAGTCCATCTGCCCAGGACACTCGTAGCCTGCTGGTGTCCGCCTCGACCACGATCCGTGGTGGCTGCTGCGGCGGCTGGCTCGGCCCGGGCAACACCACCAGATCCTCGGCGAACCGCTCGGCGACCACCGGCCCCCGCTCGTCGTCCGGAGTGGACTCCGGGGCGCGCAGCACGACCACCGCGCCCACGAGTAGGGCCGCCCCGGCGAACCAGGCCAGCAGCCGCGATCGTTTCGACACGCATGCAGGTTAGGAGCGGATCGGCGGCACTCGGCGGTC
Source organism: Actinophytocola sediminis (assembly GCF_054779715.1). NCBI lineage: Bacteria > Bacillati > Actinomycetota > Actinomycetes > Pseudonocardiales > Pseudonocardiaceae > Actinophytocola > Actinophytocola sediminis. The sequence goes on from NZ_BAAGXS010000035.1 coordinate 134,154, forward strand.
CTGTTGTGAAGTTGGAATCCGACTCCCGGTTTGGGTTGGTTCGTCCGGTCAGCGGACAGTCGGCGGGCATTGGCCACGCCATACGTTCAGTTTTCGTTGCAGTCTGGTCACGAGCCCTCCAGGCACGTGACTCACCACTGGTTACTTACTACGTTCCGCCCCATCCCGTGCCACCGAGCAGGGCTGCTACCAGTGGTACCGCTGATCGTGGGGCGTGCGGTGACGTCAGGTAGCCTTCTCGGCCAAGCTGAGCCGTGCAGGACGCCACGGTGTTATGAAAGGACGAAACGTTGGGCCCGAAGATGGTTCGCCGAGCTGGCCTACTAGCCGCCGGCATGGCGCTCACTCTCACACTTTCGGCGTGTGCCGGCTCTGGTGACGACAACGGCGGCAGCGGCGATGGCGGTGACGCCAGCACGGTCACGATCGGCTTCATGGGCGATCTGACCGGTGAGAACTCCGCGATCGTGATCCCGCCCCGTGACGGCGCGAAGATGGCGTTCGACGCGTACAACGCCACCAACCCGGACGTCAAGATCGAGATGAAGGAGTACGACACCCAGGGCAAGCCCGAGCAGGCCACCGCGCTGGTGGCCCAGGCCGTCAACGAGGACAAGATCACCGCGTTGATCGGTCCGGCCTTCTCCGGTGAGTCCAAGGCGGTCGGCGCGCAGCTCGACGAGGCCGGTGTCCCGAGCATCTCCGCCTCGGCGACCAACCCCGACCTCGCCGCGAACGGCTGGAAGTACTGGCACCGCGTGGTCGCCAACGACAACGACCAGGGCCCGGGCATCGTCTCCTTCCTGATCAAGTCGCTCTCGCCGAAGAAGGCGTTCGTGGTCAGCGACGACCAGGAGTACAGCGTCGGCCTCGCCGAGTCGGCCAAGGCGGCCTTCGACAAGGAGAGCGTGCCGACCGAGACCGACAAGTTCGCCCAGACCGCGTCCGAGCACTCCTCCACGGTGGAGAAGATCCGCTCCTCCAACGCCGACGTCATCTTCTTCGGCGGCTACTACGCCCAGGGCGGCCGGCTGCTCAAGCAGCTGCGCGACGCCGGGGTGGACACCCCGTTCGTCTCCGGTGACGGCTCGCTGGACGTCCAGCTCGTCTCCACCGCCGGTGAGGCGGCCGCCGAGGGCGCCATCCTCGGCTGCCCGTGCAACATCCCGAGCGCTGACGTGGAAGGCGCGCTGAAGACGTTCTACGACGACTTCAAGGCGTCCTCCGGCAACAACCCGGCGATCTACGCCACCGAGGGCTACGACGCGGCCACGGCGTACATCAACGCGGTGAAGGACGGCAAGACCACGTCCGACGACATCAACGAGTTCCTCAAGACCGTCGAGTTCGAGGGCGTCTCCAAGCCGATCAAGTTCCAGGAGAACGGCGAGCCCGAGGCCAACGACATCTTCATCTACCAGGTGGTCGGCGGTGAGGTGAAGCTTCTCGGCACGTCCGACGAGGCGACCCTCAACTAGCTCTGACTCGGCTAGAAGGCAAGGACAGACGCTGAGAGCAGGGGCGTCATACCCCGACGCCCCTGCTCTCGTCCGTATGGCGATCTCGCTCGCCCCCGACCCGGCAAGGCAGTGCAGATGCTCGAAGACTTGAGTAGCCAGTTCCTCCCCAATACCGTGGGTGGACTGGCGTGGGGCGCGATCTTCGCGTTGATCGCCCTCGGGTACACCATGGTGTACGGCGTCCTACGACTGATCAACTTCGCCCACTCCGAGATCTTCATGATCGGCGCGTTCGCCGCGCTGTTCGTGGTGACCACGTTGGGCATCTCGGCTCCGCTCGGTGGGCTCGCCCTCGTCGGCCTGCTCCTGCTGATGATCGTCGTGTCGTCGGCGGCGGCGGGCGGCGCGGCCGTCCTGCTCGAACAGGTCGCCTACAAGCCGCTACGCAAGAAGGGCGCCAGCCGGCTGGCGGCACTCATCTCGGCGATCGGCGCGTCCCTGTTCCTGCAGGAGCTGTTCGCGCTCGTCGTCATCCCCGAGGTCTTCGACTCTCCTGGCCGCAACACCGTCCCGGTGCCGCGGATCGCCGACCGTGACGTGCTGTTCAGCATCGGCAACGCCAACGTCCGCGTCGACCACGTGATCGTCATCATCGCCGCGTTGGTCATGATGATCGTGCTCGACCAGTTGGTGAACCGCAGCCGCATGGGCCGGGGCATCCGCGCCACCGCCCAGGACCCGGAAGCCGCCGTGCTGATGGGTGTCAACATCGACAACGTCGTGCGGATGACCTTCCTGCTCGGCGGTGCGATGGCCGGGGTCGCCGGCATGCTCTACGCGTTCGAGTACGAGAACCTCCAGTTCAACGTGGGCTTCGTGCTCGGCGTCAAGGCGTTCACCGCCGCCGTGCTCGGTGGCATCGGCAACATCCGCGGGGCCCTGCTCGGCGGCTTCGCGCTCGGCCTGATCGAGAACTGGGGTGCGATCTTCCTCGGCTCCGAGTGGAAGGACGTCACCGCGTTCGTGGTCCTGGTGATCGTGCTGATGTTCCGGCCGACCGGGATTCTCGGCGAGTCACTGCAGCGAGCGCGCGCATGAAGGGCGACCAGGTGACCAACAACGGCAACGGCAACGGCACCGCGCGGCGGGTCGGGCCGATCGACCGCGTCCGCGACTGGTGGGCCAAGGCCCCCCAGTGGCAGCGCTGGATCGTCTACGTCGCGCTGATCGGGTTCGCGCTCATCCTGCCGGCCCCCTGGGTCGGCTCGTTCATGTCCCCGCAGTCGGACTGGACGTCGGTGCTGATCAACCCGATCGGCACCTACATGCTGATGGCGATCGGGCTCAACATCGTCGTCGGCATGGCCGGGCTGCTCGACCTCGGCTACGTGGCGTTCTACGCCATCGGCGCGTACTCGTTGGCCTACTTCGGCACCGAGTACGGCTGGAACTTCTGGGCGACGCTGGCCATGGCGCTGGTCCTGGCGATGGTGTCCGGGGTGATCCTCGGCGCGCCGACCCTGCGGCTGCGTGGTGACTACCTCGCCATCGTCACCCTCGGGTTCGGTGAGATCGTCCGGATCACCGCGAACAACACCGACGAGATCGGCGGGGCGCGCGGCATCACCAACGTGCCGCACCCGCCGCAGATGTTCGGCATGGAGTTCGCCTTCGACCCGGCGCCGTACTACTACCTGATGCTCACCGCGATCGTGCTGATGATCATCTTCTCGCGCCGGCTGGAGATCAGCCGGGTCGGCCGGTCCTGGGCGGCGATCCGCGAGGACGAGGACGCGGCCGAGCTGATGGGTGTGCCGACGTTCAAGTTCAAACTGCTCGCCTTCGCCGTCGGCGCCATCATCGGCGCACTGGCCGGCGTGGTCTGGGCGAGCAAGGACAACTTCGTCGTGCCGACCAACTTCCCGTTCATCCTGTCCGCGACGATCCTGGTCGCCGTGGTGCTCGGCGGTTCCGGCAACCTCCCCGGCGTGCTGTTCGGGGCCTTCCTCATCGCCTGGTTGCCGGAGCGCTTCCGTGACCTCGAGGAGTACCGCATCCTCATCTTCGGCGCGGTACTGGTGATCCTGATGGCCTTCCGGCCGGAGGGGTTGCTGCCCTCCAGGCGCCGGCAGGCCGAGCTGGCGGAGGGAACCGGCGGCATGGGCACGATGGGCGCCGAGGTGCCGGGGCCGGGATCGGATCCTGATATGGAGGTTTCCAAGTGACGGAGCCGAACGAGGCGCCCGTCCTGCTCGAGCTGGACGACGTCACCATGGCCTTCGGTGGCGTCGTCGCGATGAGCGGGGTCGGCTTCACCATCCGCGAAGGGGAGATCTTCGCCCTGATCGGCCCCAACGGCGCCGGCAAGACCACGGCGTTCAACGTGGTCACCGGCGTGTACCGGCCGAGCTCGGGCTCGGTGCGGTTCGCCGGCCAGCGGATCGACGGGATGAAGCGGTTCAAGGTGACCAAGGCCGGGGTCGCCAGGACCTTCCAGAACATCCGGCTGTTCCACAACATGTCCGCGCTGGAGAACGTGATGGTCGGCATCGACGCCCACCACCGCACCGGCGCGATCGGGGCCGTGCTCGGCCTGCCGTGGCACTACCGGGAGCAGCGTCACGGCCGCGAGCGCGGCATGGAGCTGCTGGAGTTCGTCGGCATCGCCCACCGCGCCGGGGACACCGCGAAGAACCTGCCCTACGGCGACCAGCGCCGGCTGGAGATCGCCAGGGCGCTGGGCACCAACCCGAAGCTGCTGCTGCTCGACGAGCCGGCCGCCGGCATGAACCCGGCCGAGAAGCAGTCGCTGCAGGACCTGATCCGGCGCATTCGCGACGACGGCCGCACGGTGCTGCTGATCGAGCACGACATGGGTCTGGTCATGCACATCAGCGACCGGGTGGCGGTACTCGACTTCGGCCAGCTGATCGCCATCGGCAGGCCAGGTGAGGTGCAGAAGAACCCGAAGGTCATCGAGGCGTACCTGGGAGCCGAAGCCGATGCTTCTTGAGGTCAACGACATTCACGTCTTCTACGGGAAGGTCGCCGCGCTGCGCGGGATCAGCATCGAGGTCGACGAGGGCGAGATCGTCGCCCTGATCGGGGCCAACGGCGCCGGCAAGACCACGACGCTCAAGACGATCTCGGGTCTGCGGCCCCTCTCGGGTGGGCAGGTCACGTTCCAGGGCAACGACATCTCGAAGGTGCCCGCCCACCGGCGGGCCATCCTCGGCATCGGCCAGGCTCCGGAGGGTCGCGGGATCTTCCCCGGCATGACCGTCGAGGAGAACCTGTTGATGGGCGCGTACGCGCGCAAGGACGACCATCGCAAGGACCTGGCGGAGGTCTACGAGATCTTCCCCAGGCTGGCCGAGCGCAAGACCCAGTTCGGCGGCACGATGTCCGGCGGCGAGCAGCAGATGCTCACCATCGGGCGCGCGCTGATGACCCATCCGAAGGTGCTGCTGCTCGACGAGCCGTCGATGGGCCTCGCGCCGATGCTGGTCGCCCAGATCTTCGAGATCATCCGGGGGATCAACGAGCGCGGGACCACGGTGCTGCTGGTCGAGCAGAACGCCCACCAGGCGCTGCAGCTCGCCGACCGGGCCTACGTGCTGGAGACCGGCCGGGTGGTCAAGTCCGCCGTCGCCGACGACCTGCTGCACGACCCGCAGGTCCGCGCGGCCTATCTTGGTGGTGATCTCGGCGTCGCGTGAGAACTCGTGGAGAGGACCGCAGTTGTTGCGTTTCCAGTCGGTGAGGGTCGCGGCCGTCGTCGCGGCGACCGCGTTGTTAGTGGGTTCGTGCACCTCCAGCGATGAGAACCCGCCGGACGGGGAGCGCGCCGGCTGTGACACCAGCAAGGGCACGCTGGTGATCGGCGTGATCGCGCCGTTGAGTGGGGCGATGGTCGCGCAGGGCAGGGGGATCGAGAACGCGACCCGGCTCGCCGTCGACCAGGCCAACGAGAAGTGCGTGGTCAACGGCTACCGGCTCACCGCGCAGGTCCAGGACGACGGCATGGACCCGAAGCTCGGCGCGCAGGCCGCGACGATGCTGGCCGCCACGCAGGACATCGTCGGCGTGGTGTCCACGTTGAACTCGTCGGTGTCCACCAGCGTCGCGCCGGTGCTGGACAAGGCGGGGATCCTGCAGATCTCGCCGGCCAACACCAACGACCAGCTCACCAAGGGCAAGGACTTCCGCGAGAATCCCAAGCGGCAGTTCAAGACCTACTTCCGCACCTGCACGGTCGACTCGCTGCAGGGCCCGTTCGCGGCGAACTACCTGGTGGAGACGGCGGCGAAGAAGAAGATCGCGGTCGTCACCGACGGGCTGACCTACGGCGAGGGGCTGGCCGGGACCTTCATCGAGCAGGCCGAGGAGAAGGGCGCGACGATCGTCACCCGCCAGCAGATCGCCCCTGGCGGCAAGGACTTCGCGAAGCTCATCGCGGCGCTCAAGCCCTTCGAGCCGGACGCGGTCTACATCGGTGGCCACTATCCGGAGGCCGCGCCGATGTCCGCGCAGCTCGCGGCCGCCGGGCTGGCCATCCCGGTGATGGGCGGCGACGGCATCTTCAACGACGCCTACCTCACCTCCGGTGGCAAGAACGGTGACCTGGCCACTTCGGTCGGCGCGCCGGTCGAGGACCTGGACAGCGCGCAGGCGTTCGCGAAGGCCTACGAGAAGGCGGGCTACCAGGAGGACATCGGCGCGTACGGGGCGTTCGCCTACGACGCGGCCAACGCGATCATCGGCGCGCTCGCGACGACCGTCGGCGAGGACAAGTGGTCCACCTCGATGCGCGAGCAGCTTGTGGCCAACGCCGCCGAGTACGAGGGCGACGGCGCGACCGGCAAGGTCTCCTTCGACGAGTTCGGCGACACCAGGAACCACGTCCTCACCGTCTACGAACAGCGCGACGCCAAGTGGGACGCGGTCGAGACCGGCGAGTACATCGACTAGCGGTGACCGGGCCGACCGAACAGCCGTGGTACGTCCTGATCGAGGAGACCGTCGGCTTCGGCAATGACAAGAACTGGCTGCTGTCGGGCCAGATCCCGGCGACAGACCGCGACCACGCGCACGAGATCGCCCAGCACTACGCGAGGACCTACCGGCCGCGCCACCCCAGGACATCGCGCGGCCGGTCGGTCTACCGTGTCAGCGAGACCTCGTGGCTCGTTGGCGTGCGGGGCGCCAGCCGGACCTACCCGTTCCGGATCTCGATCGCCCAGCTCCACGGCACGTTCCACACGTGACCCCGGACCGCAGGGTGTTCAGGGCGTGATCGGGATGTCGGTGCCTTCGGCGTCCTTCATGTCCGACAGGGTCGGGCCGCCGAAGGCGCGGAGGGCGGCGGGTTCGGCGTCGGCCGGCACGTCGTAGTACAGGTCGAACTCCACCCGCACCCCGGCGCCGAGGTCGATGGTGTCCGGCTGGCGTTTGACCATCATGGTCGAGCGGTGCGGGGCGTGGGTGGTGCCGTCGGTCAGCACCAGCAGCTGGCGGCCGGTGTCGAACAGCACGCCGCTCCGGCCGACGTTGACCACGACCAGCCGGACCCGGATGAACTGGCCGTTCTCCGGCTCGAACTCGACGTGGCTGCCGATGAGCCGGGCCAGGTCGGTGGTGAGGCCGATCAGCGTGAACGACGTGTCCCCGTCGACGACCGCCTCCCCACGCAACGCCACCTCGTCCGGCCGAACCGGCCGCGAATCCTGCTGATAGGTGGTCGAGGCAGGAGACTCCCGCTCACCGCTCCCACCGGAGACACACCCGGCAAGACCCACCACGACAACAACAACCCCAGCCACCCAGATCTTCATCCAAAGTCCCCACGCCAACCAACCGCACCTCAGGGGACCGTGACGCAACCCAGCCACCAACCACCCCGCCCTCCGCCTGCATGCGCCGGAACGCAACCAACACTCTTAATCCCGGGGAGGCGGACTAGCGACCAGTGGGCGGACTTGTTCTGCGGTGAAGCGGACAAGGCCTTCGAGGTCCGGTTCGTCGGCGGTGTGCACCAGGATCACCCGATCGGCGCCGGCCTCGACCAGGTTGTGTACTCCTTCGGCCACCGCCGCGGCGTCACCGTGGGCGCCCAGATTCGGCACGTTCTCGTTGCCCCAGGCCACGAGCTCCCGGTGCATCCGCTCCGCCGCCCCCGGACCTGTCGTGGCGGTCATGAACACCACCAGCTCGTGCTGGTCGGTCCGTCCCGCGGTCTCCCGGCCCTCGTCGATCAGCGCCCGTGCCCGCCGCACGGCCGCCGGCGGGTTGCTCGCGTCGAGCACGGTGCCGTCGGCCAGCTCACCGGACAGGCGCAGCGACCGCTCCCTGGTCGCGCCGACGTAGAGCTTCGGCGCCCGCGCCGGCGGCCAGTCGAGGGACACCTGGTCCAGCTGCACGTACCGGCCGGCCGTGGTCACCGTCTCGCCCGCCAGCAACGCCCGCAGCGCCGTCAGGTGCTCGCGCATGGCGGTCAGCGGCGACGCCGGCCGGACCCCCACCTGGGCCATCCAGTGCTGTGCGCCGTGACCGACCCCGAAAATCATCCGCTCGGGGAACATCCGCTCGATCGTGGCGGCTTCCATCGCGGTCAGTGCCACGTTGCGCAGCGGCAGCGGCAGGATGCCGATGCCCACCCGCAGCCGGGACGTCCACGCCAGCGCGGCGGCCATCGGCGCGATGCCGCTCTCGAAGAAGCAGTCCTCCCACAGCCACAGCTCCTCCAGGCCGGTGGCCTCCGCCACCTCGACCACGGCCCGGAGCCGCTCCGGCGGCAGCTGTGGCCGGAAGACCACGCCCAGCGCCGTCATGCGCCGGGTGGGCGTTTGCGGACGATGCAGGTCAGGCGTGCGGTGCAGGTCCGCCTGCCCTCGTCGTCGGTGATCACGACCTCGAAGGTGGAGGTGCTCGCGCCCACGTGCAGCGGCGTGGCCACCCCGGTGACCGTGCCCGACCGCGCGGCCCGGTGGTGGGTGCAGGACAGCTCCAGGCCCAGCGCCACGTTGTCCTGCCCGGCGTTCAGCGCCGCGGCAACCGAGCCGATGGTCTCCGCCAGGGTGGCGTTGGCGCCGCCGTGCAGCAGACCGTACGGCTGGAGGTTGCCGGCCACCGGCATCGTGGCGACCACCCGTTTGGGGTCCCACTCGGTGATCTCGATGCCCATCTTCGTCGGCAACATCTGGTCGAACAGATCTGTCCGCAGCCCCGGCAGCTCGGGCGGAAACGGATTCTGTTGGCTAGTCGACACACTGTCTCCCTCAGCTGGTGCTCGTCACCAGTGTCGGTGCACCACCCTAGACTCGCCCTGTGCCTGAGACGCCCGACACACGAACCGCAGCCACCAGCAATGAGCAGCGCCTGCTCCTGATCGACGGCCACTCCATGGCCTACCGGGCGTTCTACGCGCTACCCAAGGAGAACTTCTCCACCGGCACCGGCCAGCACACCAACGCGGTGTACGGGTTCACCTCGATGCTGATCAACCTGCTGCGCGACGAGAAGCCGACGCACATCGCGGTCTGCTTCGACGTCTCGCGTAAGACCTTCCGCAGCGAGCAGTTCGCCGAGTACAAGGCCAACCGCGCCACCTCGCCCGAGGAGTTCCGGGGCCAGGTCAGCCTCATCGAGGAGGTCCTGCGCGTCCTGGACGTGACCGCGCTGTCGATGGAGGGCTTCGAGGCCGACGACCTGATCGCGACGCTCACCACGCAGGCCACCGCCGAGGGCTACGCGGTCGCCATCTGTACCGGCGACCGGGACGCCTTCCAGCTGGTCAACGACCAGGTCACGGTGCTCTACCCGTCCCGGGGCGTGTCCGAGATGGCCCGGCTGGACCCGGCGGGCGTGCTGGCCAAGACCGGCGTGCGGCCCGACCAGTACGCCGACTTCGCCGCCCTGCGTGGCGACCCGTCGGACAACCTGCCCAAGATCCCCGGCGTGGGGGAGAAGACCGTCTCGAAGTGGATCAACCAGTTCGGCTCGCTCAACGACCTGGTCGACCGGGTCGACGAGGTCAAGGGCAAGGTGGGCGACGCGCTGCGCGCGCACCTGTCCAGCGTGCTGATGAACCGCCAGCTCACCGAGCTGGTGCGCACCGTGCCGCTCGGGGTGGCACCGGCCGAGCTCGCGGCCCGGCCGTGGGACCGCGACGCGGTGCACCGGCTGTTCGACGAGCTGGAGTTCCGCGTGCTGCGCGACCGGCTGTTCGGCGAGCTGGCCACCGCCGAGCCGGAGGCCGAGCACGGCTTCGAGGTCACCGGCGGCGCGCTGGAGCCGGGCGCCCTGCCCGGCTGGCTGCGCGAGCACGCCGGTCCCGGCGTGCGGGTCGGGCTGTCGTTCCGGGACCTGTCCACCGGGGTGTCCGGGGAGGCCGTCGAGCTGCGTTCGCTCGCGCTCGCCCTCGCCGACGGCACCGGGGTGTTCGTCGACGTCACCACGCTCGACCAGGCCGACGAGCAGGCGCTGGCCGGGTGGCTGGCCGACCCGGCAACGCCCAAGCTCGCCTACGACGTCAAGCGGTCGCTGCACGCGCTGCGCCACCGGGGCTGGACGCTGCGCGGACTGGTCACCGACACCCACCTGGCCGCCTACCTGGTCCGGCCAGGCCAGCGCTCGTTCGCGCTCGACGACCTGGTGCTGCGCTACCTCAAGCGGGAGCTGCGGGTGGAGCAGCAGCCAGAGGAGCGCCAGCTGTCCCTGCTCGACGGCGAGGAGGGCGACGCGGCCAAGGTCGCCGAGGGCGAGATCGTGCGCGCCAGGGCGATCGCCGAGCTGGCCGACGCGCTGGACGTCGCACTGGCCGACACCGGCGGCACCGGGCTGCTGGCCGAGATCGAGCTGCCGCTGCTGTACGTGCTGGCCGAGCTGGAGGCCGTCGGCATCGCGGTCGACACCGCCCAGCTCGCCTCGCTGGAGTCCGGCTTCGCCGCCAGGGTGAAGAGCGCCGAGCAGGAGGCGTTCGCGGTCATCGGCAAGGAGATCAACCTCGGCTCGCCCAAGCAGCTGCAGGTCGTGCTGTTCGACGAGCTGGAGATGCCCAAGACCAAGCGCACCAAGACCGGTTTCACCACCGACGCCGACGCGCTGCAGACCCTGCACGCCCAGACCGAGCACCCGTTCCTGGCCCACCTGCTCGACCACCGCGACGCCACCCGGCTGAAGATCACCGTCGAGGGCCTGATCAAGTCGGTGTCCGACGACGACCGCATCCACACCACCTACAGCCAGACGATCGCGGCCACCGGCCGGCTCTCCTCGACCGAGCCGAACCTGCAGAACGTGCCGATCCGCACCGACGCCGGCCGCACGATCCGCGACACGTTCGTCGTCGGCGGCGGCTTCGCCGACCTGATGACCGCCGACTACAGCCAGATCGAGATGCGGATCATGGCCCACCTGTCGGGCGACGCGGCGCTGATCGAGGCCTTCCAGTCGGGGTTCGACTTCCACGCGGCCACCGCGGCGCGGGTGTTCGCCGTCGAGCCGACCGAGGTCACCGGCGCGCAGCGGGCCAAGATCAAGGCGATGAACTACGGCCTGGCCTACGGCCTGTCCGCCTACGGGCTGTCCCAGCAGCTGCGGATCTCCACCGACGAGGCCCGCGAGCTGATGGACGAGTACTTCGACCGCTTCGGCGGCGTGCGCGACTACCTGCGGGAGATCGTCGACCAGGCCCGTAAGGACGGCTACACCTCGACGATCTTCGGCCGCCGCCGCTACCTGCCCGACCTCACCAGCGACAACCGCCAGCGCAGGGAGATGGCCGAGCGGATGGCGTTGAACGCGCCCATCCAGGGCAGCGCGGCCGACATCATCAAGGTCGCCATGCTCAACGTCGACCGGGAGCTGAAGTCCTCCGGCCTGGGCACCAGGATGCTGCTCCAGGTGCACGACGAGCTCGTGCTCGAGGTGGCCGACGGCGAGCGGGCGGCGGCGGAGTCGTTGGTGCGCAAGGGCATGGGCAGTGCCTACGAGCTCGCCGTGCCGCTGGACGTGTCCGTCGGCTTCGGCCACTCGTGGAACGACGCCGCCCACTGACCGTCACTCCCGGTGATCAGCCCGCGGTTGTCCGAAAAGCGGTAATCTTGCGGTGAATTTCTCGCAGCGGAGGTCGGATGACCGGACAGCGGGCCCTCGTCCTCGGCGGAACCGGCATGCTGGCTGGCTGCGCCGAAGCACTCGTCGCCGAGGACTGGCATGTCGTCCTGCCGAGCCGGCGCTATGCCCCGATCGCGGACGGTAACGGCAGCCAGCGGCGGGCGGTGTGGGTGAAGGCCGACTGGTTCGACCCACCCGCGCTGACCCGCGACGCCGGCGAGGCGCTCGGCGGCCAGGCCGACCTGCTCGTGGCCTGGGTGCATCGCGAGGTCCGCACCGCCGTGCTGCGGGCCGTGGCGCCGCTGCTCGCCCCGGGCGCGCCGGTGGTCGAGGTTCACGGCAGCGCGTCGGCCAACCCGGTCGGCGGGTGCCCGGACCCGGTGCTGCCCGACCACCCGACCCAGCAGGTGGTCCTCGGCTTCGTACGGCACGCCGGGCGGACCAGATGGCTCAACCACGAGGAGATCGCGGCCGGCGTGCTCGACGCGGTGCGCCGAGCACTGGCCGGCCGCCCGCATGCGGTCCACCAGGTCGGTGAGTTCCGCTCGACGAACCGCTGAGCGCTCAGGCCGACGGGACCTGGTGGTCCCGCCAGGAGATCCCGTCCGTGGACAGCAGGTACGACGACTTTTTCGTCGCCACGTAACCCGCCCTGGTCCAGTGGATCACCTCCACGGACGGTTGCCCGTCCCGCGTCAGCGTCCGGCCGTCGTCGGTGACCGTGTAGCGGTCGGGGGACGCGTGGACCTTCAGCGTGCCGTCCTCGGCGGCGACGAGTTCGCTGGTGAGCTCGATCCGCTGCTCCTCGGCCGCCTCCCAGGTCCGCTGCCAGGTCCGGCCGTCGTCGTCGCTGCGGAGGATGGCCCGCAGACCGTTCTCGACCCCGTCCATGGTGTGGTTGACGATTGAGGCGTAGAGGCTCCCGCCCTGGGACACGACCGACGCCCTGGCGTTCGGCACGTCGATGTCGAGCTCGCTGGTCGTCCACGTGCGGCCGTCGTCGGTGCTCACCGAGATCGCCCACGCCGACGTACCCGGCACCTGACCGAGTGCCCACCAGTGGCCGGCCGCGGTCGGGATGACGCCGGGCATCGGGGTGACCAACGGCGGCGCGGCGGCCAGCACGGCCGACGCGCCGGTGCCGGGCTGGACCACGGTGAACGTCGGGGTCTCGCAGCGCGGGCGGTTGACCGGTTCGATGGCGCAGGCGGACCTGAGCTGGGCGCCCTCGGGGATCGCCGGCACGGTGTCGGTCACCACCGCCGGCATCGGTACCTCCTGCCAGGTGCGCCCGCCGTCGCCGCTGTGGACCCTGGCCGACCGGGAGCTGGTGCGCCTACCGATGTTGACGAAGTCGACCACGAGCTCGTTCGGCCCGAGCACGACCAGGTCCCCGGCGAGCGCGACGTCGCCGCGCTCCGGGATCGGCACGGGACCGACCTCGGTCCAGTTCTCCTGATCGGTGGCGGCCAACAGGGTGTGCGCGAAGGGCCGGTCGTAACCTTCGGCGTCGGAGAAGTGGGTTCGCAGCGCGTAGCCGCTGCCGTCGGCGGCGAACTGCACGTCGGTGACGAACTGTTCCGGCCCACCGGGGGTCGTCCCCGGGGGAGAGCCGAATGACAGCCCCGAGTCCCGCAGCGGCAGCTGGGTCACCAGGGCGCTGATCATCAGCACGGCGACCACCGCGCCGGCCTGCAGCTGCCGGCGGGTGCGTCGTCGCCGGTACCGTTGGGCGACCGTGCCCGGGTCCGGCAGCGGCACCGCGTTGTACATGGATTCCCGGAGACCAGCGAACCGGTCATCGACGTCAGGCATGATCGACCTCCGTGGTCTGGAGCTGGCGGGCCAGTGCGGCCCGTGCCCGGGAGAGCCGGGACTTCACCGTGCCGACCGGAGCGTCCACAATGGACGCAACGGTGTGCACGGGCAGATCGGCGAGGTAGTGCAGGACGACCACCGCCTGGTGGTCGCGGTCCAGTGTCCGGATCGCGGTGTGCAGGTCGAGATGGTCGGCGGTCAGGTCCGGTGGCGGGTCGGGCGCGGCCGCGCCGCGGCGCAACAGCCGGTCGAGCAGCGCGCGCCGTCGCCACCGCCGGCGGGCCATGTTCACCACGACCGTGCGCACCCACGCCTCCGGGCTGTCGGTGCGCTCGACCTGGTTTCGTCGCCCGTAGGCCGTTGCGAATGCCTCCTGGGTGATCTCCTCGGCCTCACCGAGATCACCGGTCAGCGCGTAGGCCGTCAGCACCAGCCTGCGGTAGCTGTGAAGGTAGAAGTTCGTGAACCAGTCCCCAGTGGTCACCGCACGCTCCTGTCGGAATCAGTTACGTGCAAAGAGTCACGAGTCAGGAGCCAGGTTCCCGGCGGTGGTCAGTTCGGGAGGTCGAGTGCGCGCCAGGTGAGGCCGTCGGTCGACAGCTCGATCGACCCGGTCCCCGTCGACACGTAGCCCGCTTTGGTCCAGCGCACCATGCCGAGCCGTTGCCGGGAGTCCATCTCGAGCGTTCGGCCGCCGTCGGTGAACCGGTAGGTCGCGGAGAAGTCGTGCAGGCTCAGCGTGCCGTCGGCTGCCGCCACCAGCGTGCTCATGAAATAGTCGTCGCGGTCCGGTGGCTTGTCCGGCTGCCAGGTCCGCCGCCACGTTCGGCCGTCGTCGTCGCTGCGGAGGATGGCGCACAGACCGAAATTGCCCGCCGGCTCGCGGCCGCTGGCCGCGGCCCACAGGGTCCCGTCGTTGGCCGTGACCGACACCGCGAGCTCGCCTGGCAGCTCGGCGCCGAGCGCGCTGGTCGTCCACGTCCGGCCGTCGTCGCGGCTCAGGGCGATGGCCCACTCGCGCGTTTCCGGCGACTTGCCGACCGCCCACCAGTGGCCTGCCGGGGTCGGGATGGGGCCAGGGGTGGGGTTCGACAGCGGTGGCGGGTTGGCGAGCACCGCCGAGGTGCCGGAGCCGGGACGCACCACGGTGAACGTCGGCGTTGTGCACAGCTGGTCGGCCAGCGCGCCGGAACAGGCGGGCAACAGGTTCGCGCCGCGCGGGATGGCCGGCACGGTCTCGGTCACCACGGGCGGCATCGGCACGTCTCGCCAGGTGCGCCCGCCGTCGGCGCTGTAGATCCGGGCCGACTGGGACGTGGTGTTGTCGCTGACTATCCCGTGGTCGATGGCGAGCTGGTCCGGTCCGAGCACGACCAGCCAGCCGAAAGTGTTGATGTCGTCCCGATCGGGGACCGGGATCGGACCGACCACCCGCCAGTGCTCCCGGTCGGTGGTCGCCAGCAGTGCCAGCGCACAGGATGGCGGCCGGTTCACTCCCTCGTCGGGATCGCACGTGGCCCGCAGTGCGTAGCCGTGGTCGTCGTCGAAGAACTGCACGTCGGTGTAGGTCGCGGGGGAGAGGAGTGCTGGCAGGGTGGTCGTCGGCGGGGGAGTGGCGGCGGAGGGTTGGTCGGGCTGGCGCAGCATCGGCACCACCGCGCCGACCACCAGCACGGCGGCCACCGCGCCGATCCGCGTGCGTCTGGTGGCGCGTCGCTGCCCGTGCCGCGCGGTGACCCTGTCGACGGGGGGCACCGGCAGCGTGTCGAGCAACTCGGCGCGGAGGCTCGTGAGGTGGGCCTCGACGTCCGGCTCTGGCAGCTCCTCGGTGCGCAGGTGGTGCGCCAGCGCGGTCCTCGCCAGGGCGAGCCGGGACAGCACCGTGCCGACCGGAACGTCCACAATGGACGCCACGGTGTGCACCGACAGGTCGGCGAGGTGGTGCAGGACGACCGCCGTCCGGTCGTCGTGGTCCAGCGCGTGGATCGCGGCGTGCGGGTCGGGCTCGGGTTCCGTGGCCGCGCCGCGGCGCGGCAGCCGGTCGAGCAGCACGTCCCGGCGCGTCCGCCGGCGGGCCAGGCGCACCGCGATCGCGCGGACCCACTCCTCCCGGCTGTCCGCGAGCTCGACCCGCGCCCGCCGCCCGTAGGCCACCGCGAACGCCTCCTGAGCGATGTCCTCGGCCGCGCCCAGGTCCCTGGTCAGCGCGTAGGCGACCAGCACCAGGTCGCGGTAGCCGCTCCGGTAGAGATGCGCGAACCAGTCCCCAGTCGTCACCCGCATGATGCTCCTGTCGCGGTGGCGCACAGCGCAAGGCTCGCTACCGCAGCGCGCCGGCCGGTCGAACCTCCCAGATCGTCCACAGCGGGCGGTAGCCGTGCCTGGCCCAGAACACCGAGGCGAGCGGGTTCGGCGGGTTGTAGTACAGGAACGTGCCGGCGGCGCCGAGCCGCGCCAGCTCGCGGTGCGCGACGGCCATCAGCGCCCGCCCGACCCCCGTGCCCCGGACCTCGGCGCGCACCGACACACAGTTCACATAGCCCCACCGGCCGGCGGGCAGCCGGGACCCGCTGGCCGAGCCGGCGTCGACGTCGAGCAGCCGGCAGTGCGCGAGCCCCACCGCCACCCCGTCCCGTTCGGCCAGCCACACCGGGTCACCCTGCGCCAGGTTCCTGGCCAGGGCCGCCCGCTTGAGCTCGCGCGCGTCCGGCCGGTAGACCGCGGCGCCGACCAGCGCCGAGTACTCCAGTTCGGCCAGCTCCAGGTCGAGGGCGACCTCGAGGTCGCGGATGGTGGCCGGCCGGACCACGAGTTCGCTCGGCGGCGTCGGCTCCGCCGCCGGCGCGCGCCGCACCGCGAGCGTGGTCAGCGGCGCGAAACCGTGGGCCAGCAAGGACCTGACCGCCTCGGCGTCCCGGCTCGGCCAGGTCACCGCGCACGCCGAGTCGGCGCCGGGGGACAGCCGGTCGAACAGACCGCGCCACTCCCGCAGCAGCGCCTCCAGACCGGTCCCGCCCGAGGCGCCGATCAGCGGGTACAGCTCCCACAGCTCCATCGCCGACCACAGCGTCGGCGCGCTGCCGGCCTCGTACCGGCCCTGCACCAGCACCCCGGCGACCCGCTCACCGTCGGGCAGGGCGGCGGTCAGCACGTTGCCCGCCGGCGGGGCGACAGCGGGCGGCAGCAGCGGGTCGAGCCGTTCGAACCGGGCGGACTGGGCGGCCAGCAGCGCGTCCGCGACCCTCACCCGGCCCGCCGGGTCCGGAAGATCGCGGTGCCGGGGAACAGTTGGCCGCGCAGCGGGCTCCACTGCCCCCACACCTCGGTCAGCTCCGCCGGCCACTCCGGCTCGATCAGGTCGACGATCGTCAGGCCGGTGGCGGTCAGCGCGCGGACGATGTCCCCCAGCGTGCGGTGGTACTCGACGTAGGTGGCCTGCCCGTCGGCGTCGACCTCCACGTACGGCCGGCGGTCGAAGTACGAGCCGCTGACCCGCAGCCCGTTGGGGCCGGGGTCGTCGGGGAAGATCCAGCGCATCGGGTGGGTCACCGCGAACACCCACGCCCCGTCCGGTCGCAGCACCCTGGCGACCTCGCCGAACACGGCGGTCAGCGAGGACACGAACGGCACCGCGCCGAACGCCGAGCAGGCGATGTCGAACGAGCCGTCGGCGAAGGGCAGTCGCTCGGCGTTGGCCCGGATCAGCGGGACGGTCAGCCCGGTGGCCTCGTTGGCCGCCGCCCCGTAGCGCAGCATGCCGGCCGACAGGTCCAGCCCGACCACCCGCGCGCCCTCGACGGCCAGCCACCGCGCGCAGGGCGCCGAGCCGCAGCCGACCTCCAGCACGTCGCGCCCGGCGACCTCGCCGAGCAGCCGCGCGTCGGCCTCCCGCAGCGACTCCGGGCACCACACGAAGTCGGCGACGCCGAGGAACTCGCCGTGTTCGTCGTGGTAGTCGTCGGCGTCGGCGTCCCACCACGCGCTGTTGGCGGCGACCGACTCGGCCGAGGTCGCCGGCCGGCGCTCGCTGCCGATCGTGCCGAGCACCTGTTCCGCTCGGCGGACCGGTGGTGGCTCCAGCTGGGATGATTCGCCGGGTGACGGCGTGGACATACGTTCCCCCTCGTACGCGCGGGTGGCGATCCGGGACCGGTCGGGACCGATCCAGACAGTGTGGTCGTCACTGTGAACGCTTCGCGTGAGCACTGATCAGCCACCCACGTTTGCCCGCCCGACGTGCGGCCACGTAGGATACCGGCGCGCAGTGGTTTCGCGCTGCCGTCTGTCCACCTCGCAGGGAATCAGATTCGGTCGCGCGGCGTTGGCGGTGTCGTACGCACCCGTTCGGATCCGTCGGCGACTATGCCGCCGCGTGCCGACAACTGCAAATCCTGCCGTCTCTCCAACTAATCCGTACCGGAGCCACCTAGCCAATGTCCACCGACACCACCACTGTCCCGGCTGACACCGCGCCGAAGCAGCAGGTCGCCGTTAACGACGTCGGGACGGGGGAGGACTTCCTCGCCGCCATCGACAAGACCATCAAGTACTTCAACGATGGCGACATCGTCGAGGGCACCATCGTGAAGGTCGATCGGGACGAGGTCCTGCTCGACATCGGCTACAAGACCGAGGGGGTCATTCCCTCTCGTGAGTTGTCGATCAAGCATGACGTCGATCCGAACGAGGTCGTCAAGGTCGGTGATCATGTCGAGGCCCTTGTTCTCCAGAAGGAGGACAAAGAGGGTCGTCTGATCCTGTCCAAGAAGCGCGCGCAGTACGAGCGGGCGTGGGGCACGATCGAAGCACTCAAGGAGTCCGACGAGCCGGTCAAGGGCACGGTCATCGAGGTCGTCAAGGGTGGTCTCATCCTGGACATCGGCCTGCGTGGCTTCCTGCCCGCGTCGCTGGTCGAGATGCGTCGTGTGCGCGACCTGCAGCCGTATGTGGGTCGTGAGCTCGAGGCGAAGATCATCGAGCTGGACAAGAACCGCAACAACGTGGTGCTGTCCCGGCGGGCGTGGCTCGAGCAGACCCAGTCCGAGGTGCGCAGCGAGTTCCTCAACCAGCTGCAGCGCGGTCAGGTCCGCAAGGGCGTCGTCTCCTCCATCGTCAACTTCGGCGCGTTCGTCGACCTCGGCGGTGTCGATGGTCTGGTGCACGTCTCGGAGCTGTCCTGGAAGCACATCGACCACCCGAGCGAGGTTGTCGAGGTCGGCCAGGAGGTCACCGTCGAGGTGCTGGACGTCGACATGGAGCGCGAGCGCGTCTCCCTGTCGCTGAAGGCCACTCAGGAAGACCCGTGGCGCCAGTTCGCCCGCACCCACGCGATCGGCCAGATCGTGCCGGGCAAGGTCACCAAGCTGGTTCCCTTCGGCGCGTTCGTCCGGGTGGACGAGGGCATCGAGGGCCTGGTCCACATCTCCGAGCTGGCCGAGCGCCACGTGGAGATCCCGGAGCAGGTCGTCCAGGTCGGCAACGACGTCATGGTCAAGGTCATCGACATCGACCTCGAGCGGCGCCGGATCTCGCTGTCCCTCAAGCAGGCCAACGAGGGCTTCACCCCGGACACCGAGTTCGACCCGACGCAGTACGGCATGGCGGCGGAGTACGACCCCGAGGGCAACTACATCTACCCCGAGGGCTTCGACCCCGACACCCAGGAGTGGCAGGAAGGCTTCGACAAGCAGCGGGAGGAGTGGGAGCGGCAGTACGCCGAGGCCCACACCCGCTACGAGCAGCACATGACCCAGGTCAAGAAGGCTGCCGAGGCCGAGGCCGCCGCGGAGACCGAGGGCGTGGCCGAGGTCGGCGGCGAGTCGGCGGAGGGCAACTACTCGTCCGGCGGCGGTGACACCCAGAAGAAGAGCGGTGGCACCCTGGCCAGCGACGAGCAGCTGGCCGCACTCCGCGAGAAGCTGTCCGGCGGCATCTGAGTCCCACCAAGTCGAGGGCCCCGTCGAACCCGGCGGGGCCCTCGCCCTGTCTCCACCCACCCAACCCCGCGAGTCCAACGCTCGTGACTGGCTACATCGCGTGAAAGCTGACCCCGGTCGACGGGTGAGAGCGGCCCCGCTGCTCGAGCGGCCGGAGCTGTTCTTCAACGCCGCGCGGCTAAATCGCTCGATCGCGTTGGCCACCGATGACTATGTACGGCTGGCCGCGCCTTGGGTAGCATCCAGCGCCGCCGTGTCTTGATCACGATCGCAACCCACCTGGAGGACAGGGTGAAGGACTCACTACAGCCGGGGCTGATCGGGCGGCTGGAGTACGTCGTGCCGGCCGAGCGCACGGTGCCGCACCTGTTGCCAGAGTCCGCCGAGTTCGCCGCCCTGCCCGCCGTGCTGGCCACCGGCTTCCTGGTCGGCATCGTGGAATGGACCTGCATCCGCGCCCTGGCCGGACATCTGGACGAGGGCGAGCAGACCCTCGGCGTCCACGTCGACCTCAGCCACGAGGCGCCGACACCGGTCGGGAGCCCGCTCACCGTCCAGGCCGAGCTGACCAGCGTGGAGGGCAGGCAGCTCACGTTCACCGTGCACGCCTTCGACGACGCCGCCACCGTGTGCCAAGGCGTCCACCGCCGTGCGGTCATCGACACCGAGCGCTTCCTCGCCCGGTTGAGCAAACGGGCCACAAGCTAGTCTCGACCGCCTCGTCCATCCACGCGAGGTCTCCAACGACTGGCCGGGCCGTGTCCCGTGGATCTTCACGCCGCTTCGTTCAAGGTCACGTCCGCCTGCGGACGGTGATCACATGCGCCTCGCGAGTCCACCGCTCGTGACACCCGCTGCTGATGTCCGGAAGGTTGGACTCGCGGCTGACCTGGATCTGGCGTCGGCGCTTGGCGCGGACGGCGTTAACGGAGTGCGATGGCTGGCGCCCATGCGCGTTCGGCGGCGGCCGCCGCGGCTCTGCGCCGCAGCCCGGCCAGACTGTGCCTGGCGGTCGGCATGAGGATGCCCGTCCACCACCCGCGCCGGCGCGCCACCAGCGCTTCGGCCACCGCTCGATAGTCCAGGCAGTACCGCAATCCGGCGCTCCCGAGCCGATGCTTACCTGTCCGCCGCGTCCCCCGACCCCGCATAGTTCCTCCATCTGGGTGACAAGTTGCCGGCTACCGTAAGCGATCTGCCGGGGAAACCCGTGCTCAACACACCCGGATCACCACATAACAGCTTGGCCACGTCCCCTGACACAATGCCGGCATGCTGAGAGTAGGTCTGACCGGCGGAATCGGCTCCGGGAAATCCACTGTGGCCGGTCGGCTGGCCGAGCACGGCGCGGTCGTCATCGACTCCGACAGACTCGCCAGAGTGGTCGTCGAACCGGGCACCCCTGGGCTGGCCGCGGTGGTCGACGCCTTCGGCCAGGACATCCTCGACCCGGCCGGCGCACTCGACCGGGCCGAACTCGCCAAGCGGGTGTTCAACGACGCCGCCGCCCGCAAAACCCTCACCGACATCGTCCACCCGCTGATCGCCGAGCAGACCGCGGCGCGGATGGCCGCCGCCCCCGCCGACGCGATCGTCGTGCACGACGTCCCCCTGCTCGTCGAGAACAACCTCGCCCCCGCCTACCACCTGGTGATCGTCGTGGACGCCCCGGTGGAGACCAGGGTGACCAGGGTGGTCCGCGACCGGGGCATGCCGGAGTCCGACGCCCGCGCGCGGATCGCCGCGCAGGCCACCGAGCAGGCGCGCCGCGCGGCCGCCGACGTGTGGCTGGACAACGGCGGCACGGTGGACGAGGTGCTCGCCGAGGTGAACGCGCTGTGGGCCGACCGGCTCGTCCGCTACGAGGGCAACCTGCGGCTCGGCCACGTCAACCACTACGGCGGCCCCCGGCTCGCCCCGCCGGACCCGACCTGGCCCGCGCAGGCCGCCCGGCTGAGCGCCCGGATCCGGATGGCGATCGGCGACCTGTCCGCCAGGGTCGACCACATCGGCTCCACCTCGGTCCCCGGCCTGCCGGCCAAGGACGTCATCGACCTCCAGCTCACCGTCGACTCGCTCGACCAGGCCGACCAGCTCGCCCAGCCGCTGGCGGCCGCCGGCTTCCCGCGCCACCCGACCGTCGACCAGGACGAGCCAAAGCCCTACGCGCCGGATCCCGGGCAGTGGCGCAAACGTCTGCACCGGTCGGCCGATCCCGGCCGGCTGGCGCACCTGCACGTCCGGGTCGCCGACAGCCCCGGCTGGCGGCTGGCGCTGCTGCTGGCGGCCTGGCTGCGCGCGGACGACGCGGCCCGCGCGGAGTACCAGCAGGTCAAGGAGGACCTCGCCAGGCAGCATGCCGGCGAGGACGACACCGCCGCGTACGCCGAGGCCAAGGAACCGTGGTTCACCGAGGCCGCCACCAGGGCCGACAACTGGGCACGCCAGTCGGGCTGGAACCCGTCCTAGCCGCGGATGCCCTGAATGAGGCATTGAGGACGTTGAGCGTCCCGAATGACCCATTCAGGGCGTTGCCAGCGGCCGTGGGCTAGCCGCCTCGGGTGTGCATCTCCAGATGCGGGTTGGCCTTCAGCGTGGCCAGCGGGATGAACGGCATCCGGTCGCGCTCGGCGAGCCGGTCGACCGCGCCCCGGTCGGTCCGCGCCGACCACGTGCCGGCGATCAGCTCCCGCAGCTCGGCGACCGACGCGCCGTCGCGCAACGGGTCCCGCAGGTTGGTCCCCGACATCGCGTACAGGCACCGGAACCACATGCCGTCGGCGGTCAGCCTGCTGCGGTCGCAGGTCGCGCAGAACGGCTGGGTCGTCGACGAGACGATGCCGAACGTGGTGCCGTCCGGGAGCGCGAACCGGTCGGCGGGCGCGGCGTCGGTGTTGGGCAGCGGCGTGATCTGGCCGTAGTGCTCGGTCAGCGTGGCCAGCATGTCCGCCCGCGACAGCACCAGGTCGGGGGACCAGGTGGTGGCGCCGCCGACGTCCATGTACTCGATGAACCGCACCTCGGCCGGCACCGTGGCGCCGTACTCGATCAGGTCGACCAACTCGTCGTCGTTGACCCCGCGTAACGCCACCGTGTCGATCTTGGTGTCGGTGAACCCGGCGGGCGCGATCGAGGCGATGCCCCTGAGCACCTGCGGGTGGGTGCCACGCTGGGACAGGGTCTTGGACCGGTCGGCCCGTAAGGTGTCCAGGCTGACCGTGATCCGGCCGAGGCCGGCCGCCCGCAGCGCGGTCACGTGGTCGGCCAGCAGCACGCCGTTGGTGGTCATCGCGAGGTCGCGCAGGCCGGGCTTGTCCGCGAGCATGCCGACCAGCGTCGGCAGGTCGTGGCGCAGCAGCGGCTCGCCGCCGGTGACCCGGACCTTGTCCACGCCGAGGGACATGAACACGTCGACCAGCGCCGATAGCTCCTCGAAGGTCAGCAGATCCTTACGCGGCAGCCAGACGTACTCCGCCTCGGGCATGCAGTAGCGGCAGCGCAGGTTGCACCGGTCGGTGACCGAGATCCGCAGGTTGCGCAGCGGACGCCGGTAGCGGTCGGTGACGGGAACTACTGGCACATCGCCAACGTATACGGAAGATCGGAAAAGCGCCAGAATGGCATTAGTGCGCATTTCGCAAATGAATAGATAAACGGAATCTATTGAATTCCCTCAACGTTGGGTGGTCAGGTAACCACGCTCGAAGGCGACGGCCACCGCGGCCGCCCGGTCCTTCACCCCCAGCTTGGCGTACACGTGCAGCAGGTGGGTCTTGACCGTCGCCTCGCTGATGAACAGCTGCGCGGCCGCCTCCCGGTTGGTCGACCCGCGCGCGATCAGCCCGAGCACCTCCACCTCGCGCTGGGACAGCGGCTCGGACGCCGGCTGGCGCAGCTGGCCAAGCAACCGGGTCGCCACCGAGGGGGACAGCGCCGCCTGCCCCCGCGCGGCGGCCTGCACCGCCCGGAACAGCTCCTCGCGCGGCGCGTCCTTGAGCAGGAACCCGGTGGCGCCCGCCTCGATGGCCGGCAGCACGTCGCTGTCGGTGTCGTAGGTGGTCAGCACCAGCACCCGGGAGGGCACTCCCCGCCGCGCCAGCGTGCGGATCGCGGTGACGCCGTCGACCTCGGGCATCCGCAGGTCCATCAGGATCACGTCCGGCACCAGCCGCTCACCGGCCGCGATCGCCTCCGCGCCGTTGGCCGCCTCGCCGAGCACCGTGAACCGGGAGTCGCCGGCGAACATCCCGCGCAGCCCGTCGCGCACCACCGGATGGTCGTCCACGATCAGCATCGTGATGGGGTCGGTCACGTGAGCCCCTCCGCCGGGATGGCGGGCACGGCCGCGGACACCGCGGTCCCACCGCCGGGCTCGGACTCGATCTCCAACCGGCCGGCCAGCCGCTGCACCCGCTGACGCATGCCGGTCAGCCCGAACCCCCCGGTCGTGGTGGCGGCGGGGCGCTTGCCGTTCGGCGGGGCGAACCCGACGCCGTCGTCGCGCACGTCGAGGGTCACCAGGTCCTCCATGTACGACAACGTCAGGCCGACCCGGCTCGCCCTGGCGTGCTTGGCCACGTTGGCCAGCGCCTCCTGCGCCGCGCGCAGCAGGGTGACCTCGACGTCCGGGTGCATCGGCCGGGCGTCGCCGGTGGTGGTGAGCACCGCCTGCACGTCGTTGGCCGACGCCCACCTGGCCACCACCTCGTGGATCGCCTCGGGCAGCCTGGCCGACTCCAGCGCGGCCGGCTCGACCGCGTGCACCGTGCGGCGGGCCTCGGCGAGGCTGTCCCTGGCGAGGGTGGCCGCGGTGTCCACGTGCCGCCGCCACACCGCGGGCTCCGCGCCGGCCAGCTCGGCGGCCTGCAGCTGGGTGATGATCCCGGCCAGTCCCTGGGCCAGGGTGTCGTGGATCTCCCTGGCCATCCGCTGCCGCTCGTCGAGGATGCCGGCCTCCCTGGCCTGCACCAGCAGTTGGGCGTGCAGGCCGGCGTTCTCCTCCAGCGCCGTCTCCAGCTTGGCGTTGGCCTCCGCGAGCTCGGCCATCGCCTGCTTCTGCCGCCGGGCTCGGTCGTGGTTGTGGACGTCGATCAGGCACATCGTGCCGGCCAGCCCCATGTTGAACAGCACCACCAGCACCCAGACCCACCAGGTGTCCTGGTCGATGTTGTCCACGCCGCCGACATGGCTGGTGCCCGACAGCAGTGCGGTGGCCCCGACGCCGACGAACCGCCACCGGCCGACCAGGGTCTCCATCGAGTGGAGATAGCCGAGGAAGGCGAGGATGCCGAACCAGGGCGTGATCACCACCAGCGCGCCACAGATCAGCAGGAAGCCGGTGACGTAGCCGGCCATCAACCGCCGCCGGGACCGCCACTGGGGATGGGCGGCGTAGAACCAGACCATCCACGCGGTGACCAGGCAGACCAGCGGAATGATCGCCGCCGACCGGTTCGGCATGCCCCACATCGGTTGGGCCAGGGCGATGCCGGTCGAGACAATGACCAGTAGGAAGGGGATGGCGCGCAGCGTGGTCCGTTCCCGGTGCTCCCACCGTTCGAGCTCGGCCGCCAGCTCTGCCTCGGACATGCCTACCTACTCACTGCCAGCGGAATAATCGAGCGGCCAGCCCACCGGTCAGCACCGCCCAGCCCACCATAACGAGCAGATGCAGTGGCTGCGGCCACTGACCCGCCGCGGTGTCGGCCATCGCCGCCACGATGGGGCCGATGGGGCTGAAGTCGCTGATCGTGCGCAACAGCTCGCTCATGCTCTCCCGGGGCGCCCACAGCCCGCCGAGGAACATCAACGGGAAGAACAGGATCGAGCCGAGCGCGCCGGCGCCGCTGCTGGTCGGGGCGACCGAGGCGACGAGCAGGCCGAGGCCGAGCAGCGACCCCAGGCTGAACAGGTAGACCAGGGCGAAGCCGGGGATGTTGGCCGGCAGCGGGACGTCGAAGGCCAGGCGGCCGATGACCAGCACCGCGACCAGCGCGACCAGCGCCAGCACGGTGCACATCAGCAGTTGGGCCACGAGCAGCGCGGCGGGGCGGACCGGGGTGGTCGCCAGCCGGCGCAGGATGCCCTTCTCCCGGTAGCCGCTGAAGATCTGGGGCAGTACGGACAGCGCGAGCAGGCTCATCGCCATCGTGATGACGATCGGCGAGTACAGGTCGATGGGCCGCGCGCCGCCCATGTCCGCGCTCGGCTCCCGGAACGAGGGCACCAGCCCGAGGATGGTCAGCAGCACCGGGGGGAGCAGGACCGCGAAGAACACGATGATCGGCTCGCGCAGGATGAGCTTCGTCTCGGTCGTGGTCAGTCGGTAGATCGCGTGCACGCTGGTCTCCTAGTTCTCGAGCTTGCGGCCGGTGAGCGCGACGAACGCGTCGTCCAGCGTGGTCTGCTCGACCCGCAGGTCGGCGGCGATGACCTGGTTGCGGGCGAGCACGGAGGTGACCGCGTACAGCACGTTGCCGGTGCCGGTCACCACCAGCTGGGCGCCGACCCGCTCCACGGCGGTCACCTCGGGCAGCGCGGTGAGCTCCCGGTGGTCGATCGGCGCGGAGGGCTTGAACCGGATGCGTTGCGCGTCGTCGACCGTGGAGATCAGGCCGGCGGGACTGTCGACGGCGACCACCCGGCCGGCGTCGATCAGCGCGAGCCGGTCACAGAGCCGCTCAGCCTCCTCCATGAAGTGGGTGACCAGCACGATCGTGACGCCGCGGTGGCGGATGGTCTCGATCAGGTCCCAGACGTCGCGCCGTGCCTGCGGGTCCAGGCCGGTGGTCAGCTCGTCGAGCACGGCCACCTCGGGGCTGCCGACCAGCGCGAGGGCGATCGAGAGCCGTTGCTTCTGTCCGCCGGAGAGCCTGCGGAACTGCGCGTTGACCTTGTCCGCCAGCCCGAGGATCGCCAGTAGCTCGCGCCAGTCGGCCGGGGCGCGGTAGAAGGAGCTGTACAGCTCCATGGCCTCGCGCACGGTGAGCTTGTCCGGCAGGTGGCTTTCCTGCAGCTGTGCGCCGAGCCGCTGTCTGAGCTCACCGTCGTCGCGTCCGGGGTCGATGCCGCAGACCCGGATCTGGCCGCCGTCGGGGGTGCGCAGTCCCTCGACGCACTCGACGGTCGTGGTCTTGCCGGCGCCGTTGGGGCCGAGGATGCCGAAGATCTCCCCGGGTTCCACCGCGAACGACACACCGTCGACGGCGGTGTGCTCGCCGTACCGTTTGACGAGGTCGGTCACCTCGATGATTGCCATACCGGAAGCCTGCCGGCGGCGTGCCGGTGGCGAATCGGTCAGCGGGACAGCCTTGGGCGTGGCTCAGGTGGGTGACCGGATCAACCGATCGGTTGATCCACGATCGGTCAGAAGGGTGGCCAGACGTCGAAGATGTGCTTGTGCGCGAGCCAGGCCGACAGGTCGTGGCGCAGCCGGCTGAACTCCTCCAGCGTCTTGTGCACCGTGCACAGCGCGAGGTCGGCGTCCTCGACCATCAGCACCCGGCCGGCGACCGCGGCGGCGAACTCCTCGCAGCGCACGATCCGCGCCGTGGTGCCGCCCGGCGCGGCCAGGCCGAGCAACAGGTCGGTGGTCCGCCAGTAGCGGCCGTCGCTGGTCGCCCGGACCGCGGTCAGCTCGCTCGGATTCGGCTTGGCGTGGCGGGATCGTGGGCGATGGTGGGTGAGCCGCAGGTTCAGCTCCGGCAGCAGCCAGGTGACCTCGGCGTCGTGGAACGGATCCTCCGGCGTCGGGCACTCGGTGCGCAGGCCCCAGCGTTCGACCTGGCAGGTGCGCAGCCGTCGCGTGCTGCCGGTGGAGACGTAGTTTCGCGACGACGTGAAGGTGTCGACGATGTCGACGAGCTGGGGGGTGATCGTCGTGCCCACGGGTCCAGAGCGTAGTCGCCGGCATGCGTTCGGTAACCCGTGGGTTTGATTCGTTATGTCACGACTCGTGAGCAAAAGGATACCGATTAGGTGAACATTAGACACGATCGTGTCAAATGTCTTGACTGGCAGTTCTAGCGATCGTCCCAGGTCAACGCGATCTTGAAGGCGCTGGCGACCCACGCCTCGACGTCATAGCCCGCCGCGGCGATGCCGTCCACCGCGGCGAAGGTCCGCGCGAACGCGCGCTGGGTGGTGGCGTCGTCGAGCAGCCCGTCGACCCTGGCGGCGAGCACCTCGTCGGTGTCGAGCACCCGCAGGTCCCTGCGGTCGCGGACGAGCACGTCCAGGTACAGGTCCACGGTGCGCCAGACCGGTCCCTGCTCGATGCCGCCTGTCTCGATGTCCACGATGTCGATGTCCACGATGTCGATGTACACGTCGTGGTCGAGTTTTCGGCCGGGGTGCGCGAGCCAGCGGCCGATCCGCAGGCCGGCCGCCGGCAGCAGCCAGGAGCGGAAGTAGGCGATGTCGGGATGGCCCTCCAGCGGGCGCGCCAGGTACAGGCCGAAGTCGGTCAGCTCGTAGCGGTCGACGGCCCGGACGATCCCCTTGGGGTCGGTGTTGGTCCGGCTGGCGACATCGAAGAGTTCGATCTTGGGCGGGTGCACCAGATCAGCCTGACATGTCCCCCTCAACGGTGGCCAGACCCCAATTGACCTGGGCAAACCAGTTCTGTCGGTGCTCGGGCGTAATCTCGTTCCCGTGGCAATGGTGATGGCGAACTCCGAGTTCCGGCCCATCGGTGACATCCCCCGCACCGATGGCAGGTTCCGCATGGTCAGCGACTACTCGCCGGCCGGCGACCAACCGGTGGCGATCGACGACCTGCAGCGGCGCGTCGAGGCAGGCGAGAAGGACATCGTGCTGCTCGGCGCCACCGGCACGGGCAAGTCCGCGACCACGGCCTGGCTGATCGAGCGCTTACAGCGACCGACGCTGCTGATCGCGCCGAACAAGACGCTGGCCGCCCAGCTGGCCAACGAGCTGCGCGGGTTCTTCCCGGACAACGCGGTGGAGTACTTCGTCAGCTACTACGACTACTACCAACCAGAGGCCTACGTCCCGCAGACCGACACCTACATCGAGAAGGACTCCTCGATCAACGAGGACGTCGAACGCCTGCGGCACTCGGCCACCTGGAGCCTGCTGTCGCGGCGCGATGTCATCGTGGTCGCGTCGGTGTCCTGCATCTACGGCCTCGGCAGCCCGCAGGAGTACCTCGACCGCACGATCGCGCTGGCCGTCGGCGAGGAGGTCGACCGGGACACGCTGCTGCGCGCACTGGTCGACACCCAGTACACCCGCAACGACGTGGCGTTCGGCCGCGGCACCTTCCGCGTGCGGGGTGACACGGTCGAGATCATCCCCGCCTACGAGGAACTGGCCGTGCGCATCGAGTTCTTCGGCGACGAGATCGAGGCGCTCTACTACCTGCACCCGCTCACCGGCGACATCGTCAAACAGGTCGAGAAGGTGCGGATCTCCCCGGCCACGCACTACGTCGCGGGTCCCGAGCGGCTGGAACGGGCCATCACCGGCATCGAGTCGGAGCTGGAGCAACAGCTGGCCAAGCTCGAGAAACAGGGCAAGCTGCTCGAGGCCCAGCGGCTGCGGATGCGCACCAGCTACGACATCGAGATGATGCGCCAGGTCGGCTTCTGCTCGGGCATCGAGAACTACTCGCGGCACATCGACTGGCGCGCGGAGGGCACCGCCCCGGCCACGCTGCTCGACTACTTCCCCGAGGACTTCCTGCTGGTCATCGACGAGTCCCACGTGACGGTGCCGCAGGTCGGCGGCATGTACGAGGGCGACATGTCCCGCAAACGGACCCTGGTCGACCACGGCTTCCGGCTGCCGAGCGCGATGGACAACCGGCCGCTGACCTGGGAGGAGTTCCAGGACCGCATCGGCCAGACGCTGTACCTGTCGGCCACCCCCGGCCCCTACGAGATGGGCCAGACGGCCGGCGAGTTCGTCGAGCAGGTCATCCGCCCGACCGGGCTGATCGACCCGGAGGTCATCGTCAAGCCGACCGAGGGCCAGATCGACGACCTGGTGCACGAGATCCGGGTCCGCGCGGAGCGCGACGAGCGCGTCCTGGTGACCACGTTGACCAAGAAGATGGCCGAGGACCTGACCGACTACCTGCTCGAGCTGGGCGTCCGGGTGCGCTATCTGCACTCCGAGGTGGACACCCTGCGGCGGGTCGAGCTGCTGCGCCAGCTGCGGCTGGGCGAGTACGACGTGCTGGTGGGCATCAACCTGCTGCGCGAGGGGCTCGACCTGCCGGAGGTGTCGCTGGTGTCCATCCTGGACGCGGACAAGGAGGGCTTCCTGCGCTCCGGCACGAGCCTCGTGCAGACCATCGGCCGCGCGGCGCGCAACGTGTCCGGCCAGGTCCACATGTACGCCGACCGCATCACCGACTCGATGAAACACGCCATCGACGAGACCAACCGCAGACGTGCCAAGCAGATCGCGTACAACGAGGAACGCGGCCTCGATCCGCAGCCGCTGCGCAAGAAGATCGCCGACATCCTCGACCGGGTCTACAACGAGGCCGACGACTCCGACACCGAGGCCGTTCCCATCGGCGGATCCGGCCGCAACGCCTCCCGCGGCCGCCGAGCGGCGGGGGAGCCGGGCGGCCGCTCGTCGGGCGTGTACGTCAAGGAGAACGTCGGCTCGATGGCGCGCGCGGAGCTGGCCGACCTGGTGCAGCAGCTGACCGACCAGATGATGAACGCCGCCAGGGACCTGCAGTTCGAGCTGGCGGCCAGGCTGCGCGACGAGATCGCCGATCTGAAGAAGGAACTACGGGGGATGGATGCCGCTGGAGTGAAGTAACCAGGGCGAACGTGCTCGTTTCCGGTATCTCGCGAGGCCCGTTCGTCTAGAAATAGCCCATGACCTCGGACACGCGGGACCGGCAGGACGCGCCGGCGGCCGCCATCGTCACGGTGCTCGCGGCCTTCGTCGTCGGGGTGGGCGCGGTCGGCGCCTCCT
The DNA here is from genome assembly GCF_054779715.1 of Actinophytocola sediminis. Taxonomy (NCBI): domain Bacteria; kingdom Bacillati; phylum Actinomycetota; class Actinomycetes; order Pseudonocardiales; family Pseudonocardiaceae; genus Actinophytocola; species Actinophytocola sediminis. The sequence goes on from NZ_BAAGXS010000035.1 coordinate 164,443, forward strand.
CGGTGCTGTCCTCGGCGGCGTTGCGGGTGTTGCTGGCGCTCGCGCTGATCGGGGTCGGCTGGGCGGTGACCACGCTGGCGAGCGACCGGTCCGATTCGGCGGCCTCGGTGCTCGGCGAGCGGGTGCTGCGCGGTATCGGCACGTCGCTGGTCGTGCTCGGTGCCTACCTGCTCGGGCTCGCGGTGCTGACGGCGTCGGTGCCCGACGAGCTCGGTGAGTCCGGCCCGTCGGCGGTCACCGTCGTGCTGCTGGTCTACGGCATCCCGGCGCTGGCACTGCTGGCGGTGGTGACCACGAGGATGCGGGTGTGGGCGGTCGGCGTTGGCGTGATCCTGCCGATGCTGCTCGCCCTGCTGCTCGGGGTGGCCGAGGTGGGCCCGGACGCGGTGTCGATCACGATGCTGGTCCTCAGCACCGTGCTCACCGCGATCGTGCTGCGTGCCCCGGCGGTGTCCAGCTGGGGCGACGTGGCCTCGGCGGCCGCGGCGATGTCGGCGTCCTTCGCCTTCGGCGCGGGCACGTCCCCGTTCGGCTCCCTCGGCACGACCCAGTTCGGCGGCACGGCGACGGTCGACGGTGCCGGACTGACCGGTGGCGCGCAGGCTGTGGTGACCGGCCTCGCGCTGGTGGTCGGCGTCGTGTTGCTGGTGCTGGCGGTGCTGCGGCGCGACCTGGCGAGCGGCGTGCTGGTGGGCTCGATGTTCGCGATGCCACCGGTACTGATGCAGCTCGGTATGACGATGGGCACCTGGCAGCGAAGCACCCAGGTGGCGCTGATCGCCGTCCCGGCGCTGGTGGCGCTGATCGCCATGGTGGCGTTGCGGTCCTACCGTTTCCGCCGCGTGCTGGTGTCCTTACCGCGAGCCCTGCGCGAGCCCGCGCCGCACACCTCACCGAGCCCAGCCACCGCCACCCAGACCGGCCCGGCCGACGGTTCCCCGCTCCCAGCGAACACCCCCGACGACCAAAATCCCGTCCCTGGCTCCGCTGGTTCGGGCACCGAACCAGCTCTCGGCTCGGCCGCCGGTCCAGTCACCGAGTCGGGCACCGGCCCCGCCGCCATCTCCGACGCCGTGACCGCGGCCGCGTTCGCGGTGGTCCTCGCCGCCGCCGCGGTGGTGTTCGTCGTGCTGGCGATGCCCGTGCTGTCCTGGGACATGCGGCTGCAGGGCGTGGTCGCGCTGCTGGTCCTGGTCGGTGTCGGCGCCCTCGCCCACTGGCTGCCGGGCACGGCCGGCGCGGCGGCCGCGGTCGTCGCGCTGCTCGGGTTGGCGCTCGCCTCGCCATGGGCTCGCCTGCTCACCTCGGGCGTCGTCGGCATCGACTCCGGTGCGCTGGTCGTCATCGGCGTCCTCGACCTGGTCGCCGCCTGCGCGCTGGTCTGGTTGCTGGTCCGCCGCCACCGCCGGACCAGCGTCGTCGCGGCCTCGGCCTACCTGCTGCTCGGCTCGATGGCCGCCTTCCTCGGCTCGCTGCTGTACGCCCCCGTCGTCCGCGGCGGGCCGGGGGCCCAGTACCTCAGCGACTGGCAGCCGGTGCTGATCGTCGCGTTGCCGTTGCTGCTGCTCGCGATCCCGGCGGCGGTCCTCGCGTTCGGCCGGTGGGCGTCGGCCAGTCAGGCGGTCGGTGCGGTCGTCCTGGCCGCGGGCGGGTTCCTGCCGATGAAGGTGCTCTCCGGCGAGTTCGTCGACGGCGACGCCGGGTACGCGTTGCAGGCATCGCTGTCACCGCTGACCCCGACCGACTGGCTGGGGGCCTCGTTCGCGCTGCGGACGGTCACCGGCCCCGTGCTCGTCGCGGTGATCGCCCTGGTGCTGGTCGGGTTCGTGCTCGTGGCCTCGTTGGCCGGCCGGCCGTTCGCGCCGCTCGCGGCCGCCGTGTCCCTGCTGCTGCTCGCCGCGGTGCAGGCATCGCTGCTCACCGCGCTGTCGGAGTGGTCGGCCGACGAGGCGGAGACCCTCGGCTGGGCACTCGGAGCGGGCGCACTGGCGGCCGCCCTGATCGCGGTGATCGTCGGCGGCCGAGCGGCCAGGCGCGGCGTCCCCATGGCCTGACTACAGCAGGACGCCAGCCTGCAGTCGGGTGATGGCGTCATCCACCTTCGGCCCGATGGCGGCCTGCGGGTTCTTCATCCAGTCCAACGCGACCACCAGCAACGTGCCAAGCAGAGCCCCGACGGCGTGCCGCACGTCCGGGTCGTCCGGCTCCCGGCCCAGCCGGCGCGCGCTCAGCTCGGACATCACGTCCAGCCCTCGGGTGATGTTGGGCAACGACGCCGCCCACAGCTCCGGCACCCCCAGCGTCAGGATCCCGCGCCCGCGCTCGGTGTCGAGCTGCGATGGCGTCATCGACGCGAACGACTCGAGCATGGCGTTGCGCCAGGCGTCCAGCAGCCGCAGCTCCGGCGGCTGCGCCTCGAACGCGGCGAAGATCACCGGGTCGACCAGGTCGGTGGTGACCAGGTCCTCCTTGGTGGGGAAGTAGCGGAACACCGTGCTCGGCGAGACCTCCGCGACCTCCGCGATCTGCTCGATCGTGGTGGCCGCGAAGCCCTGCTCGCGGAACAGCCGCACCGCGTGTTCCTGAATGGCGGCCCTGGTGCGCGCCTTCTTCCGTTCGCGCAGCCCACCCGCCGCCTTCCGCGCGGCCTCAGCGCTGGGTTCGGACGCCGGCTTCATGGCCCGATTCTGCTTGGTTGACGGCCGTGACGGCGACCCGGGGGCCCGCGCGGGCAGGTACAACAGCGTCAGCAGCACCCCGAGCACGGACACGCCGAGCGAGACCCACAGCATCCGGTCGAGCCCGTCGACGAACGCGCTCCGCACGCCGAGCAGCAGGTCGGGTGAGCCGAGCCGGTCGGCGACCTCGACCCCCGCGTAGACGCTGTCCCGCACCACGTCGGCGAGTTCGCCCGGCAGGCCGGTGACGTCGAGCCGGGCGGTGTAGCCGGAGTTCAGCACGCTGCCGAGGATGGCCGCGGCCAGCGGGCTGCCGAGCTTCTGCATGGCCTGGTTGAGTGCCGAGGCGACGCCGGCGCGTTCGGCGTCGATGGTGGCCAGCGCGGCCGAGGACGCCGTGGCCAGCGCCAGCCCGGCCCCGAGCCCGCCGATCGAGGTCCACGCCGCGGCGAGTCCGTACCCGGTGGTGGCCGTGGTCGCGGTGGCCAGCAGCAACGCCGCGCTCATGATCACGAACCCGGCGGTGACGGTGATCTTGGCACCGAGCCGGACGGCCACCCGGTCGGCCAGCCCCGCGCCGACCATCATCCCGCCGAGCAGCGGGAGCAGCCGGACGCCGCTGCCCATCGCGTCCGTGCCGAGCACGGCCTGGAAGTACTGCGGGGCGGTGAACATCAGCCCGAAGAAGGCGAAGGTGCCCAGCCCGGCGATGATCGTCCCCCAGGTGAACCGCGCCGAGGTGAACAGCGAGAGGTCCACCAGCGTGGCGCCGGGCCGACGGCGGTCCAGGGCGCGCTCCCAGCGGGCGAAGGCGACCAGGATGACCACGCCGCCGAGCATGCTGCCCAGCGCGGCGCCCGACCCCCAGCCGTTCCGCCCGGCCTCGACCACGCCGAAGGTCAGTACGCCGAGCCCGATACTCGACATGCCGATGCCGACCGGGTCGAGCGCCGGCCGCCGCTCGCTGCGGGACTCGGGGAGCAACACCGAGACCGCGATCAGCGCGAGCACGATGATCGGCAGGTTCATCAGGAAGACCCAGCCCCACCAGAAGTTGGCGAGCAGCCAGCCGCCGACGATCGGGCCGAGCGGCAGCGCGAGAAAGTTGGCGGCCGCCCAGATGCCGATCGCCCGCGGTCGTTCCGCCGGCGTGAACATCACCGCGAGCCCGCTCAGCACCAGCGGCACGACGAACGCCGCCCCGAGCCCGAGCACGGCCTGCGCGGTGATGAACATGCCCGGCGTGGTGGCGGTCGCGGCGAGGACCGAGCCACCCGCGTACACGACAAGGGCGATGAGCAGCACCTTCTTGCGCCCGAACCGGTCGCCGAGCAGGCCGCCGGGGAGCACGCCCGCGGCCAGCACGAGCGTGTAGGCGGAGACGAACCACTGGAGTTCGGCGGCAGAGGCGTCCAGCGCCGGTGCCAGCGTCGGCAGCGCGACGCTCAGGATCGTCGCCGGCAGCGCCACCGCGAGGACGACCAGGCTGAGCGCCCCCAGCGCCCACCATCGCCGCGAGCCAGAGTTCACCACGACTCCCACCCCATTTCGATAGTTAACTACCAAATGAAAGTACGCTCGCAATTTGTACTTGACTACCTTTTGGGGTCGACCGTGAGCTGAATCGCACCTGGCCGCGTTGGGGGTGTTGTGGCACAGCCGAGAGATCGCTTCGGTCGCGCGGGACGCTCATGGCGAGGTCGCGGACCTCGTCTCCGGCAAGCGCCGGTGAGTAGTTGCCGGTCGGCCGCGCGCGCCGGGACTCTCGAACTCGTTTGTCCGGAATGTCGGACCGGCATGCCTGAAGCGATAGGGCCGCGCGTCCGTCGAACGCGACGTACGCGGTGTTGGCACCGGGGTGCGCGAAGCGGTGGGGACCGCGCGTGTCCGGAGCGTCGGGCTCGGGTGGTGGCAGGGTTGGGCTCGCCCGCACCGAGCGGTGGACTGGCGCGCCCGAGAGGGTGGACCGCGTGTCCGGAGCGTCGGACTCGCGTGTCACGAGCGTTGGACTCGCGGGGTTTTGGGGGTGGGGTGGGGTTATTCGGCCCGGTGGCGGCGTCTGGGGGGTGGGCTGGGGGGTTTGGGACTGGCTGGCTCCTCTGGCGAGGGTGCCGGGGCGTCCGGCTCGGCCCGCTGGGCCATCTCGCGCAGCAGTTCGTCGAAGATCGGCGTCGACGTCACGTCGTCCAGTGACATGCCTGCCCTCCTTGATCGTGAGAAACGGACCGTAATGGTCGATCCGGTTCAGCGTGCCAAACCGCCGCCGACACGATTGGGGGACCTCTTCCCGCTGGTCCGCGACACTACGTGTACAGAAAGTTCGGTCCACGGAGTGGCCGCTCCGGCACTGACTGGGTGAGGATGGGCCCATGACCACCACGCTGGACGATCTTGTCTCGATGAAAGTGGACATCGCGGACAAGATCGCTGAGGTAACGCTGCTCGGTCCCGGCAAGGGCAACGCCATGGGCCCCGACTTCTGGCGCGAGCTCCCGCTGGTGTTCGACACGCTCGACACCGACCAGCGGATCCACGCGATCGTGCTGACCGGCAGCGGCGCCAACTTCTCCTACGGCCTCGACCTGCCGGCGATGATGCCCAGCTGGGCCCCGCTGCTCGCCGGCGACGCCCTCGCCGCGCCGCGCACCAACTTCCACGACGAGATCCGCCAACTACAACTGGCCGTCACCTCGATCGCCGCCTGCCGCAAGCCCGTGATCGCCGCCATCGCCGGCTGGTGTGTCGGCGGCGGCGTGGACGTGATCGCCGCCGCCGACATCCGGCTGGCCAGCGCCGACGCCCGGTTCAGCGTGCGCGAGGTCAAGGTCGCGATCGTCGCCGATCTCGGCAGCCTGCAACGCCTTGGCGGGATCGTCGGCGAGGGCCACCTGCGCGAGCTGGCGTTCACCGGCCGCGACGTGGACGCCGCCCGCGCCGAGCGGATCGGTCTGGTCAACGACGTCTACCCCGACCAGCAGGCCCTGCTCACCGCCGCCCGCGAACTGGCGGGCGACATCGCCGCGAACCCACCACTGGTCGTCCAGGGCGTCAAGGACGTGCTCGGCCAGCACCGTGAGCAGCGGGTCGCCGACGGTCTGCGGTACGTGGCGGCGTGGAACGCGGCGTTCCTGCCCAGCGAGGACCTCGGCGAGGCCGCGCGCGCGTTCCTCGAACGCCGCGCCCCCGAGTTCCGCGGCAAGTGATCAGACGCTCCCAAGGAGGCGAGTGCAGGTTGACCAGCGCGTTCGACACATTCGGTGCGGCAAGGGACTATCTGCTCGAACACCGCGAGGACTACCACCGGGCGGCCGCCGAGTTCGACTGGCCGGCGCTGACCGAGTTCAACTGGGCCCTCGACTGGTTCGACCAGATCGCCGCCAGGGAGCCGACCGCGAGCCGCCCCGCGCTGTGGATCGTCGAGGAGGACGGGACCGAGGAGCGCTGGACCTTCGCCGAGCTGTCCGCGCGCTCCAACCAGGTCGCGAACTGGTTGCGGGCCAACGGTGTCCGCCGCGGCGACCGGCTGATCCTGATGCTGGGCAACCAGGGCGAGCTGTGGCAGACGATCCTGGCCGCGATGAAGCTCGGCGTGGTCCTGATCCCCGCGTCCACCCTGCTCGGCGCGGCCGACCTGCGTGACCGGGTCGACCGGGGCCGCGCCGCGCACGTGGTCGTGCGCGCCGAGGACGCGCCGAAGTTCGCCGACGTGCCGGGGTCCTACACCAGGATCGCGGTCGGCGCGCCGGTCGAGGGCTGGCTCTCCTTCGCCGACGCGGCGGGTGCGGGCGCCGAGTTCACCCCGGACGGCACCACCTCGGCCACCGACACCCTGTTGCTCTACTTCACCTCCGGCACCACCGCGCGGCCCAAGCTGGTGGAGCACACGCACGTCTCCTACCCGGTCGGCCATCTGTCCACCATGTACTGGATCGGCCTCGAACCAGGCGACGTGCACCTCAACATCTCCTCGCCTGGCTGGGCGAAGCACGCGTGGAGCAACGTGTTCGCGCCGTGGAACGCCGAGGCGACGGTCTTCATCGTCAACTACACCCGCTTCGCCGCCACCACCCTGATGTCCCAGATGGACCGGTGCGGCGTGACGTCGTTCTGCGCGCCGCCGACGGTCTGGCGGATGCTGATCCAGGCCGACCTCAGCCAGCTGCGCACCCCGCCGGCGAAGGTCGTCGGCGCGGGGGAGCCGCTCAACCCCGAGGTGATCGAGCAGGTCTCCAGGGCGTGGAACGTCACGATCCGGGACGGGTTCGGGCAGACCGAGACCTCCGTTCTGGTGGCCAACACCCCCGGCCAGCCGGTGCGGCCGGGCTCGATGGGCCGCGCGCTGCCGGGGTTCGGCATCGCGCTGGTCGACGCGAACGGCGTGCCGGGCGGCGAAGGGGAGATCTGCGTCGACCTCGAGCACCGGCCGGTCGGCCTGATGGTCGGCTACGCCGACGACGATGACCGCACCGCCGAGGTCATGCGCGACGGCTTCTACCACACCGGCGACGTCGGCTCCCGGGACGAGGACGGCTACATCACCTACGTCGGCCGCGCCGACGACGTGTTCAAGGCATCGGACTACCGGATCTCCCCGTTCGAGCTGGAGAGCGTCCTGATCGAGCACGAGGCGGTGGCCGAGGCCGCCGTGGTGCCATCGCCGGACCCGATCCGCCTCGCCGTGCCGAAGGCCTACGTGGCGCTGGCCGCCGGGCACCGCCCCGACGCCGACACCGCCCGCTCGATCCTGGCCTTCGCCAGGGAGCACCTGGCCCCGTACAAGCGGGTCCGCCGCCTGGAGTTCGCCGACCTGCCGAAGACGATCTCCGGCAAGATCCGCCGGGTCGAGCTGCGCGGCCGCGAGCACGAGGTGCACGCCGACCCGGCCGCCACGGTGCAGGGCGAGTACCGCGACGAGGACTTCGACCTGCGCTGACCCGCGAGTCCAACGCTCCTGACATGTCCGGAGCGTCGGACTCGCGTGCCGGGAGGGTTGGACTCGCGGGTTGGGCCGAACGACTTGTGTGTGGGGTGCGGGTGTAGCGGCTGGGGGCCCTCGGCGATGCATTCGGTGAGGGGGCGGTGGTGGGAGGCCGGGGATGGCTTCGACGGCGGTTGGCGGGGCGGTACCTGATGCGCGGCGGCAGGACTGGCCGCCGCTGCCGGAGTTGGCCCACCGGCCGTTACACCGGGCGATGCTGGGCGCGCTCGGCTCGGTCCGTGGGGCTCGGCTGCTCGACGTCGGCTGCGGCGTCGGGCTGCTGCTGTGTCTGGCGGAGAGCCGGGGCGCGCGGGTCTCCGGCGTCGACACCGCCGGCGAGCTGCTGGAGATCGCCCGGTGGGCGCTGCCGGACGCGGACCTGCGGGTCGGCGACCCCCGGGCGTTGCCCTTCGCCGACGACGCCTTCGACGTGGCGACCGCCGGGAGTTGGGCGGAGGTCGCCGAGTTGGTCCGGGTGGTACGGCCGGGAGGCAGGCTGGTCGTCGGCGGCCGGGCGCGGCCGGCCGACGGCTGGGCCAGGGAGTTCGGCGCCCGGCTGGGGCTCGTCCCGGGCACCGACCAGGGCCAGGGCGCCGGGCCGGCCGCCGGGCTGCGCGCGGCGGGCCTGAACGTGCTGGCCACCGGCGAGGTCGGCTGCCGGACGGCGTATCCGACCGTGGCCGCCGCGTGGGGCGCGGTGCTGGGCAGTGAGCGGGTGTTGGTGGCCATCCGGGTCGCGGGCGAGCGCGCGGTGCGGGACGCGTTCGCCTCGACGGTGGCCGGATCGGTCGAGCAGGACGGCTCGGTCCAGCTGGGCGGGGCGGTCCGCTACGCGGTCGCCGCGGTGCCAGGTCATCGCCGGTGACCGGGCCGCTGAGCCGGCGGATAGGGTCAGCCCATGGTCGAGAGTGTCCGGCCGGCCGAGGCCGAGGAACTGCCTGACCGGCTGTTCACCATCCCCAACCTGCTGAGCGTCATCCGGCTCGCGGGTGTGCCGGTGTTCCTGTGGCTGCTGCTCGGGCCGCAGGCCGACGGCTGGGCGCTGGCAATCCTCGTCTTCAGCGGCATCTCCGACTGGGCCGACGGCAAGATCGCCCGCTGGCTCAACCAGACCAGCAAGCTCGGCGCGCTGCTCGACCCGGCCGCCGACCGGCTCTACACCTTCGCCACGGTCATCGCGTTCGTGGTGCGCGACATCGTCCCCTGGTGGATCGCGGCGATCCTGGTCGGCCGCGACCTCATGGTCGCCATCTGCATCTGGGTACTCGACCGCGGCGGCTTCTCCCCGCCGGAGGTCACCTACATCGGCAAGGCGGCCACCTTCAACCTGATGTACGCGATGCCGCTGCTGCTGCTCGCCCAGGGCGGCTCCACCGCGGCCACGCTCGCCCGCCCGGTCGCCTACGCCTTCGCCATCTGGGGCGGCGCGCTGTTCGTCTGGTCGGGTCTGCTCTACCTCGTCCAGACACGCGCCGCGCTGCGGCCGGCCGGCCAGCCGGCCATCTAAACTGCCGCCGACACATCGCGTCGATCGTGGAGGACGGGCCTGTGACCCCGGAGGACCGCAAGTACACCGAGGAACACGAGTGGCTGGCCGGCGAGGCCAAGACCGTGCGCGTCGGGATCACCGACTACGCCCAGCAGCAGCTCGGTGACGTGGTGTTCGTCGAGTTGCCCGAGGTCGGCCGCACGGTCAGCGCGGGCGACCCGGTCGGCGAGGTCGAGTCGACCAAGAGCGTCTCGGAGATCTACGCGCCGGTCACCGGCGAGGTCAGCGCCGTGAACACCGCACTCGACGAGTCGCCGGAGCTGATCAACAGCGATCCGTACGGCGACGGCTGGATCCTCGAGCTGACCGTCGCCGACACCTCGGCGCTCGACTCGCTGCTCGACGCGCAGGCATACCAGGCGCTCACCGAGAAGGACTGATCGGCTCCAGGGGGAGTCACCGTCTGGCCTGCTGATCGCGCACGGTACGTTGGCACAGGTAGAAGTCAGCACCAGCAGGAGGAGAGCTCAGGTGAGCACCAACGACGGGCCCGGCGTCCCGCCGGAGCAGTCTCCGGAGCGGACTTCCGTCTTCCGGGCAGACTTCCTCGCCGAGCCGGAGCAGGCAGGCCCCCCCGCGGAACCAGCGGTGGCCGGGGTCGACGCGTTGCCGGCCGGATCAGCGCTCCTGGTGGTCAAGCGTGGACCCAACGCGGGTTCCCGCTTCCTCCTCGACCGGGACACCACCAGCGCCGGCCGGCATCCGGACAGCGACATCTTCCTCGACGACGTCACGGTTTCCCGCCGGCACGCGGAGTTCCGCCGCGAGGGCGGCGAGTTCGTGGTCATCGACGTCGGCAGCCTGAACGGCACCTACGTCAACCGGGAGCCGGTCGACCAGGCCGTGCTCGCTGGCGGCGACGAAGTACAGATCGGCAAGTTCCGCCTGGTCTTCCTCACCGGTCAGGACCCCTCGTAGTCACGGCACGAGTTTCGCGGGGGCAGGTGTGACGGCTGCCGGGCGGCCACGCGGCGAGCAGACGAGTGCCGGCCTGAGCATCGGTGTGGTGCTCAGCCGGCTCCGTTCCGACTTTCCGGACGTCACCATCTCCAAGATCCGGTTCCTGGAGGCGGAAGGGCTGATCCGGCCGGCGCGGGCGGCGTCCGGCTACCGCCAGTTCACCGAGGTTGACATGGCGCGGCTGCGGTTCGTGCTGTCGGCACAGCGCGATCACTACCTTCCGCTGAAGGTGATCAAGGAGCAGCTCGATGCCGCGGATCGTGGGGAGTCCGACCACCAACTGTCCCGGCCGGCGTTGATGTCGGTACCGCAGGACGGTTTGCCAGGCGCCGAGCAGTTCGTCGACGGGCCGGTGCGCCGGCTCACCCAGGAGGAACTGCTCGACCAGGCTGGCATTGACGCCGCGACGCTACGGGAACTGGAGCAGTACGGACTGGTCCGTTCGGGCGCGGCCGGGTTCTACGACTCGGAATCCGCTCAGATCGCGCGCATGGCCAAGGCACTGGGCGGCTACGGCATCGAACCGCGCCACCTGCGGGCGTTCCGCGCGTCGGCCGACCGCGAGGTCGGGCTCCTCGAACAGATCGTCACCCCGATGCTGCGCCACCAGGACAGCGAGGCGCGACGCAGGGCCGACGAGGCGACCCGCGAGCTCGCGGCGTTGTCGGTCGGGCTGCACACCCTGCTCGTGAAGGCCGGGTTGCGCCGGATTTCCAGCAGGTAAGGTGAAGTAGGGCCGGCGGCCTGATTACCCGCTGTTCTCGCATCGTGACGTGGATCGCTGCGACAGAACACGAGCATCGGAACCGGATGGCGGGTAGCGTCGAGGCCAGCGATGAGCGATCCTCGAACGATAGGGTGTCCTCGCTGAGCGAGCGAAGGGAGGCGAACCCGATGAGCGAGATGCGCGTCGTGGGCGTGCGGGTGGAACTACCCGCCAACCAACCGATCTTGTTGCTGCGCGAGACCGACGGCGAGCGTTACCTCCCGATCTGGATCGGCTCGGTGGAGGCCACCGCGATAGCCCTGGAGCAGCAGGGCGTTCGACCGGCCCGACCGCTGACCCACGACCTGCTCAAAGACGTGATCGGCGCGCTCGGCCGAGAGCTCGAGCAGGTGCGGATCACCGATCTGCGGGAAGGCACCTTCTTCGCCGAGCTGGTGTTCGACGGCGACGTGCGCGTGTCGGCCAGGCCAAGCGACTCGGTCGCGCTGGCGCTGCGTATCGGTGTGCCCATCCACGCCGAGGACTCCGTCCTGCAGGAGGCCGGGTTGATCATCCCGGACGAGCAGGAGGACGAGGTCGAGAAGTTCCGCGAGTTCCTCGACTCGGTCTCGCCCGAGGACTTCCGCGGCGCCGACACCTGAGCCGCCCCTCCCCGTCGATGATCTCGCCGCGGTCGCGGCTAGGCCATGCGGAGGTTTGCCCCCGCTTGTCCGCGCGTCGCGTTGACCGCCAACCGCGCCCGACTTACCGTCGAGTCGAGCGAATCGCGCGGGTGTCATCCGCTGTCGTGACTCGCGGGTGGCTGGAGAGCGGAGGCAGGCGTGGTCGAGGAAGGTCCCGTCGAGGCCGTGACCGGTGAGCAGGGAGAGCTGTTTCCTGACGAGACGGCGCCCGACGAGCTCGTCGGCTACCGTGGCGCGGCCGCGTGTCAGATCGCCGGCATCACCTACCGTCAGCTCGACTACTGGGCACGGACCGGCCTGGTCGGGCCGAGTATCCGCAGCGCCCAGGGGTCTGGCTCGCAGCGGCTGTACTCGTTCAAGGACATCCTGGTACTGAAAGTGGTCAAGCGACTACTGGACACCGGGGTCTCGTTGCAGAACATCCGGGTCGCGGTCGACCACTTGCGCCGCCGGGGCGTGCGGGACCTGGCCAGGATCACCTTGTTCAGCGACGGCACGACGGTCTACGAGTGCACCTCACCCGAGGAGATCGTCGACCTGTTGCAGGGCGGCCAGGGCGTGTTCGGCATTGCCGTCTCCGGCGCCATGCAGGAGATCAACGGCACGATCCACGAGTTCCCGGCCGAGCGCGCCGACGGCGTGGTCATCGAGCCGCGCACCGAGGACGAGCTGACCGCGCGGCGCAACGCACGCAACGCCGGCTGACGCGATTCTCCACCGGCACCGGGTAAGCTCGCCCGGGTAGTCGTAGATCCCGCGCGGGAGAGTCCGGCACGGCCGATGGGCCGGGTCGGCGCCGAAGGAGCAAATCCTCCCCGGAACCTCTCAGGCACCCGAACCGCACGGGAGAGACGCCTCTGGAAAGTGGGTGGCAGCCCCACCCCGCCGAAGGTGCAAGTCCGCCAGGACGAAGCTCTCAGGCGCACGTCGGCGTGCGGGGACAGAGGGGGAGGGTAGTTTCGCTCTGCCCACCTCACACCGGAGGCGTCGACAATCATGGACCGCATCCCGCTCGCCGCCCTCGAAGACGGCGTGCAGTTCGCCGACCGGCACATCGGACCCCGCCCGGCCGAGCTGGCCGCGATGCTCGAGGTGATCGGCGTCGGCTCGCTGGACGAGCTGGTGGACCAGGCGGTGCCGGACTCGATCCGGGACACCGGCGAGCTCGACCTGCCGCCCGCGGTGCCCGAGCACGTCTCGCTGGCCGAGCTGCGCGCGCTGGCCGGGCGCAACGAGGTGCACACCCAGATGATCGGCCTCGGCTACTACGGCACGCTGACCCCGCCGGTGATCCGCCGCAACGTGCTGGAGAGCCCCGCCTGGTACACCGCGTACACGCCGTACCAGCCGGAGATCTCCCAGGGCAGGCTCGAGGCGCTGCTGAACTTCCAGACGATGGTCGCCGACCTGACCGGCATGGAGCTGGCCAACGCGTCCATGCTCGACGAGTCGACCGCGGCCGCCGAGGCGATGACCCTGGTCCGCCGGGTCGGCAAGGCGCGGTCGGCGCGCTTCCTGGTCGACGCGGACACCTTCCCGCAGACCATCGCGGTGATCGAGACCAGGGCGGAGCCGCTTGGCATCGAGGTCGAGGTGGTCGACCTGTCGGCCGGCCTGCCCGACGGTGACTTCTTCGGCGTGCTGCTGTCCTACCCGGGCGCCTCCGGCGCGGTGCGCGACCACACCGAGCTGGTGGCGGCCGCGCACGAGCGGGGCGCTCAGGTCGTGGTGGCCGCCGACATCCTCGCGCTGACCCTGCTGCGCCCGCCCGGCGAGATCGGCGTGGACGTGGTGGCCGGCAGCACCCAGCGCTTCGGCGTGCCGATGGGCTTCGGCGGGCCGCACGCGGGCTACCTCGCGGTCCGCAAGGGCCTGGAGCGCCAGCTGCCAGGCAGGCTGGTCGGCGTGAGCGTGGACGCGGACGGCAACCGCGCCTACCGGCTCGCGCTGCAGACCCGTGAGCAGCACATCCGCCGGGAGAAGGCGACCAGCAACATCTGCACCGCGCAGGTGCTGCTGGCGATCGTGGCGTCGATGTACGCGGTCTACCACGGCCAGGACGGCCTGCGGATGATCGGTACCAGGACCCATCGGATGGCCGCGGTGCTCGCCGCCGGGCTGCGCGCCGGAGGTGTCCAGGTCGGGCACGAGCACTTCTTCGACACGATCACCGTGGCGGTCCCCGGCCGGGCCGACGAGGTGGTGGCCAACGCCCGCGACCGCGGCATCAACCTCCGCCTGGTCGACGCCGATCATGTCGGCGTCGCCTGCGACGAGACCACCACCCGCGAGCACCTGAAGAAGCTGTGGGCGTCGTTCGGGGTCACCGGTGACGTCGACGCGCTGGACACCGTGACCGCCGACGCGTTCCCGGCGGCGCTGGCGCGGACCTCGCCGTACCTGACCCATCCGGTGTTCTCGACGCACCGCTCGGAGACCGCGCTGCTGCGCTACCTGCGCGCGCTGTCGGACAAGGACGTCGCGCTCGACCGGAGCATGATCCCGCTCGGGTCGTGCACCATGAAGCTCAACGCCACCGCGGAGATGGAGCCGATCACCTGGCCGGCCTTCGCCGAGCTGCACCCGTTCGCCCCGGTGGCCGACGCGGCCGGGATCCTGCGCGTGGTGTCCGATCTGGAGGGTTGGCTGGCCACGCTCACCGGTTACGACGCGGTGAGCCTGCAGCCCAACGCCGGCAGCCAGGGCGAGTTCGCCGGCCTGCTGGCGATCCGCGCCTACCACCGCGACCGCGGCGAGGCCGCGCGCAACGTCTGCCTGATTCCCGCCAGCGCGCACGGCACCAACGCCGCGAGCGCCGCGATGGCCGGCATGCGGGTGGTCGTGGTTCGCTGTGACGACAACGGAAACGTCGACCTGGGCCACCTGCGGTCCACTGTGGACGAACACCGCGCGGACCTGGCGTGCATCATGATCACCTACCCGTCGACGCACGGGGTCTACGAGGACACCGTGCGCGAGGTGTGCGCGCTGGTGCACGACGCCGGCGGTCAGGTCTATGTGGACGGTGCGAACCTGAACGCGCTGATCGGTCTCGCCAGGTTCGGCAAGTTCGGCGCGGACGTGTCCCACCTGAACCTGCACAAGACTTTCTGCATCCCGCACGGCGGCGGCGGTCCCGGGGTTGGCCCGATCGGCGTCCGGGAGCACCTGGCGCCGTTCCTGCCCAACCACCCGCTGCAGCCGACGGCCGGTCCGGCGACCGGTGTCGGCCCGATCAGCGCGGCACCGTGGGGCAGCGCGTCGATCCTGCCGATCTCGTGGGCCTACGTGCGGATGATGGGCGCGGCCGGCCTCAAGCGGGCCACGATGACCGCGGTGGCCACGGCGAACTACGTCGCGGCGCGGTTGGCCAAGCACTTCCCGGTGCTCTACACCGGTGCGCACGACCGGGTGGCGCACGAGTGCATCCTGGACCTGCGCGGCATCACCAAGGCCACCGGCGTGACGGTCGACGACGTGGCCAAGCGCCTGGCCGACTACGGCCTGCACGCGCCGACGATGTCGTTCCCGGTGGCCGGCACCCTGATGGTGGAGCCAACCGAGAGCGAGGACCTGGCGGAGCTGGATCGCTTCTGTGACGCCATGATCGCCATCCGGCGGGAGATCGACCGGGTCGCGGCCGGCGACTGGCCGGCCGAGGACAACCCCCTGCGCAACGCGCCACACACCGCGGAGTCGATCGCCGGCAAGTGGGAGCACGCGTACAGCCGGGAGGAGGCCGTCTACCCGACCGGCGCGGCCGGCCCGAAGGTGTGGCCCCCGGTCCGCCGGATCGACGGCGCGCAGGGCGACCGCAACCTGGTGTGCTCCTGCCCGCCCATCGAGGCCTACCAGTCCTGACCGTCCAGCTGCCCATTGAGCGTGTTCCTGTGGAACACCGGGCGGCATGCCCGAGCCCTTCGCGCTGCTCCCACGACGTGCCGAACCGCTGGTCGCCGAGGCGCTCGAGGACACGCGGGTGGTATTCGTCAACGGCGCGCGCCAGGTCGGCAAGAGCACGCTGACCAGGCTCGCGACCGGGCGCCGGCCGGCGGTGGTCCGTCTCCTCGACGACCCGCCCACGCTGCGGGCCGCCAAGGACGACCCGACCGGGTTCGTCGAGCACGACCGCCTCATGCTCATCGACGAGATCCAGCTGGTCCCGGAACTGCTCGCGCCGATCAAGGTCGCCGTCGACCTGGATCCGATCCCCGGCCGCTACCTGCTGACCGGCTCATCCCGGATCCTCCCAGGGAGAGTTGCACGGCGGTCCGGACGGGTTCGTGGACGCCGCTTTCCGGCACGGTCCCGGGTATCGACCATTCATCCGACCTGCGCCGCTGCGACTATCTGGAGCGGCTCCGCGCCGTCGAACCGCTTTTCTGGACTCCTACCTGTCGACCCTGATCGAACGCGACGTCCTGGAACTGACCAATATCGAGCGCCGAGGTGATTTGCTCAAGCTGATCGCCCTGCTCGCCGGTCTTTCCGGTATTCCGCGAACCTGGCGGCGGTGTTTCTCATCAAGAGCATTCCCGCCTGGTCGTCCGGACAGACGCGCCGGGCTGTCGGTACGCCAAAACTCGCGTTCGTGGATACCGGAATCGCCTGCCATCTCATCGGCCAGGATCCGGCACGGCTGGGTGAGCCCGGCGGCGCCGCCGGACCGATGATGGAGAACTTCGTCGTCATGGAACTGGCCCGCCAACTCACCTGGTCGACAGAACGCGCGCGGTTGTACCACTACCGCACCAAGGACAAGCAGGAAGTCGACGCGGTCATCGAGACTCCCGATGGCAGGGTCATCGGGGGTCGAGGTCAAGGCGGGCGCGACGGTAGGCACCGAAGACCTGGCCGGTCTGCGCAATCTGACCAAGCTCCTCGGCGATCGGTTCGTCGTCGGGCTATGTGCTCTACACCGGCCAGCAAACGCTTCCGTTCGGCGAGAAACTCAGGGCCGTGCCGGTGGACGCGCTGTGGCGGTTGGCTCCGTAACCAGGTGTCGGCAGGCAGAGCACTCGCCGGTCACGGCTGTCGGGTCGTTAGGTGGTGCTGGATTCCGAGGAGCCGTCGTGGTTGTGGGCAGTGATCGACGAGCAGGTGCTGCGCCGCGAGATCGGTGGTCCCGAGCTGATGGCGGCGCAACTGGCGAAGCTGGTCGAGTTCGCCCTGCGGCCGCGCGTCACCATCCAGGTGGTCTCCGCCGCCTGTGCGCGCACTGCGCTGGCCGGTGCTTTCGTCCTTGTGGAGGTTGGCCCGGCAGCCGGCGGTGGCGTGTTTGGACAGCGTGCTGGACGGCCAGACAGTGCAGGACCCGGCCGTGGTGGAGACGGTGGCGGTAGTGTTCGACACGATCCGGACAGACGCGTTCTCCGGCGGCGAGTCCCTGGAACTCATCGAGGAAGGTGTGCGGCAATGGAAGCAACGGATCATGTCGTGACCTGGCGCAAGTCCAGCCGCAGCGCGGGTAACGGCAGCGCCTGTGTGGAGATCGGCCGGACAGTCGCGGCGGTCCTGGTGCGGGACACCAAGAACCGGCCCGGTGGCACCCTGGCGTTCGCTCAGGGCACCTGGAGCCGATTCCTCAACACCCGCTGAGCCCGTTCTCCAGTGGCCACACCCCACGTTTAGCGTTCCGGCGGTGGTCGGCTGGTCACTTAAGGTAAGGTCGGGCGAGTCTGAGTCTCTGGGGAGGGATTCGTCGTGGCAGGTGATGGTGGGCCGAGCCCTTTGGGGCAGGCCGGGTATGCCTACGAGGGTAGTGGCGGTGGCGGCGCGGGTGGCCGGTACGTATTCGCCAGCCTGGAGGAGTTCGACGGCATCATCACCGAGTGGGAAGCTCTCGTTGTCCGAATCAAGCTCAGAGGCGAGAAGCTTGCTCGAGCGATCGGGATGATCGAGCCGCCTGCTGTGGACCTAATGAGTCGGTGGCAGGCGGCGGCCGCTGTCTGGTCGCTGGAGCAGGCGGAAGCGCATCGTCTGGCGATGGAGATCTACGCCTCCGAATATGTGGAGAAGTTGCGTGCGGCCAGGGCGGAGTACGCGACGACTGAGGCGGAGAATGTTGCTGCGATTCGTCGTGTTGGTGGGGAGTGAGTGGTCGAATTGCGTGTGCTGACCAAGGCGGCGATCCTCTTTGTTCTGCTCGTGATGGTGGCTGGTTGTACGTCGGAGCGACCTGGGACAGCGGTTGGCGTCGACGAGTCTGGGACGGCGACGTCGGAGGCGTCGGCTGAGGAGGAGACATATGGTGCGCCTCGGGTGTCTGATGCGTTGGACGTTGACAGATTTGTGAAACAGCCGTGTTTGGTGCTGACGCAGGCGCAGTTGACGGAGTTTCGCGTTGTGAAGCCGGGTGTGTCGGACACCGACAGTGAGATCGCGAAGCACTCTGGTCCTGGATGCCACTGGGAGAGGGAAGATGTGCAGCCGTCGGCCAGCATCATTGGCATGAGTTTCCTGGTGGGAAACAAGAATGGATTGTCCGACACGTATCGGGGGCGGAGTCGGTTCGATTTCTTCGAGGAGACCACGGTTGATGGTTTTCCGGCGGTGTTCAACGATCTCAGTGATGGTCGCGAGAATGGAAACTGCAATATCACTGTGGGGATTTCGGACACGCTCACGTTCCGCGCTCGTGAGGGGGGCGGACCGCACGGGCAGATCGTGTGCGACCGGACCAAGCAGTTGGCTTCGGCGATTCTCGACACGTTGAAGGCGGGTGCGTGATGTTTCTGACCGGTCAGAAGATCTACGAGAACTTCACCGAGGGCATCGGGCCGGGTGGTCTGTCGGGTAGTGCGGCGATGGTGCGGGAGTTGGCCACCGAGTACCTGGAAGAGGGCAAAGCCGTTCGGCAGCTGCTGGTGAAGATGGAGTCGGTGTGGGAGGGGGACGCGGCGGGCGTGGCCCGGCGTGGCGCTGGGCCGTTGGCGATCGAGCACGAGTTGGCCGAGCCACACATGGCCACCGCGCAGGATCTGAACGGTCGGCAGGCCGGGTCGTTCGTCGACGCGCGGAACGCGGTGGTGCCGGTGCCGCCGGAGCCGGGTTCGCTGGACCCGTGGGCGGCGTTCACCTCACTCGACGGTGCCTTGACCTACCGCCAGCAGGTGATCGACCACAACACGGCCAGCCAACACAACGTGGACGTGATGCGGGGCTACGCCGATGCCGCCGCCCACAACACCGTCAACATGCCGCAGACGTACGGGGGCCTGGCCAACGATCAGGCGGGGATCGCGGTCGCACCCGGCCCTTCGGACACCGGCAGTGACAGCGGCGGTGGGTCGGCGGGCGGCGACGGATCGCGGGCCGGTGAGTTGGGTGTTGCCGAGCGGTACCGCGAGACCGGGTCGACGGGTGCCTCGCCCGGTGCCGGTGATCGCTCGCCGAACACCGGCGGCGCGGCGCCGGTGGACGGTCAACAATCGCCGCAGGAGACCACCCCTGGCGGGTTCACGTCGCCGGCCGGGCCGGCCGTACCGACCCCGGTGGGGATGGGCGGTGGCCTCGCGTCCAGTCCGCCGCCGGGCAATGGACCGGTGCTGGCGGGTGGTGGGTTTGTCCCGGTCGGCGGTGGACCAGGCGGCGGCCCAGGTAGTGGCCAGGGTGGCGGGTTCGGCGGGCGGGGGACCGGCGGTCCTGGCCTCGGGTCCGAGACGCGCGGTCCGGGCGGCCGTGGCGGTGAACCGCACGGTCGGGTCGGTGCGAACCAGCCGTCGGTCGTGCAGCCGAACGCGGCCGGGCGTGCTGGCGCCGGCGGTGCGGCCGGGCGTGCTGGCGGCATCGGCGGGATGCCGTTGGCCGGGGGCGGTCGTGGTCAGGGCGCCGAGGACGCCGAACGGCGGACGCCAACCTATCTGCAGGAGGACGATCCGGAGGCGGTGTTCGGCACCGACGAGGCCACCGCGCCGCAGGTGATCGGCGAGGACTCGGACCTGCCGGAGTACTTCAGTGCTCGCTGACCGGAGAGTGGCCTGATGGTGTTGCCGGGCCCGGCGCGGCTCTCGGCGCGCTCGTTGGCGTGGTTGCTGGAGGTCGAGCAACTCGGGGAGCCGCATGCGGTGCTGGAGCCCGCCGCGGTCTGGCGGCCGCCGACGGCGGCGGACGAGGCGCGGCGGGCCGCTCGCGCTGAGATCGCCGCGCTCGGCTGGTATGACCGGTCCCACCAGCTGGCGGCCGAGGTGGCCGTCGCGCTGACGAGGCTGTGCCGGGGCGAGTCGGAGTTCTTCGGCTGGATCACCCGGGACCGGACCACGATCGGCGTGTTGGCCACCGGGTTCGGCCGGCACGGACTGCTGGCGATCCGCGACGGCGATTCGGTGTGGCTCAGGCACGTCGGTCGCGGTGCCCTGGCGGAGAGTCTGGTCGCGCAGACGCCGGATGTGGCGGCTGGCCTGGGAAAACCGGTGACCGTGTCGCGGGCGGAGTTGCGCGGCCCGGCACGCCGCCGGCAGATCACCGAGGCCGTGACCAAGGTCAGCCCGGCCAGTTCGGCGGCCAGGCAGGTCCGTCGACTCATGAGCCTGCCACAGACCGGGGCGGGGGAGCTGTACGCGGCGGCGCGTGACGAGGTCGGCCGGTACCGGATCAGTGCGCCGGTGCGCTACGCCGACACCCAACACGGCCGGTACCTCAACCTGTCCACCGGACCGGA
This sequence comes from Actinophytocola sediminis, assembly GCF_054779715.1. Lineage (NCBI taxonomy): Bacteria > Bacillati > Actinomycetota > Actinomycetes > Pseudonocardiales > Pseudonocardiaceae > Actinophytocola > Actinophytocola sediminis. The sequence continues at coordinate 184,677 of NZ_BAAGXS010000035.1, forward strand.
CCAGGTGCTGGTGGCGCCGGCCCGGCCGGCGGATCTGGTCGCTCGGCTGACCGGGTTCAAGGACGAGCGGGCCTTCAGCGGCCGGTGATCTTGTGCAGGAGCGCCTCGGCCTCCGACTTGGTGTACGAACCGGAAATGCTGACCTCCCGGCCGGGGATGGCCTGTTGGATCACCGGCGCGGACACGATCTCGTCGTCGACGATCATCGCCACCTGTTCGCCGGTGTGCTCCTCGGTCCAGCGGGAGAACACCTTCCCGTCGTCCTCGGTCAGTGTGATCGCCAGGCCCCAGGTGGTCTGTTGCAACTGTGCGGTGGCCTGCTCCAGCCGGGTGATCGTCAGGAACGGCTCCTCGACGTGCAGCGTCGTCCCGTCCGGGTCGGGCAGTTCGGTCGTGCCGGGGCCAGCCGTCGGCGCGACCCTGGCCAGTTCGATGGGCGCGGACAGGTCGGCCGCTCCGGTCGGTGGCTCGGTGCGCTCCGACGCGCCGCCGACGCGCTCCGAGCAACCGGCCAGCACGAACAGGACGACCAGTAAACCGCAGAGCCGCCGCACGCTCATCCTCCCGCGAGAAGTCCGTTGCACAATGAGATCAACCGTTCGCGCAGTGGTGCCGCGCGCTCGGTGAAGGCCGCCTGCCGGCGCACGTACTCGGCTCGCCCCTCGGCCGTCTCGATCTCCACCGGAGCGTAGCCGAGTTCGCTGAGGTCATAGGGGCTTGCGCACATGTCCAGCACCCGGATGTCGAGCGCCAGCTCGAAACAGTCGGCCACCAGGTCCGACGGCGCGTACGGGTCGAGCTTGTAGGCCCACCGGTACAGGTCCATGCCGGCGTGCAGGCAGCCCGGCTGCTCGGTGGCCACCTGGTCCGCGCGGGTCAGCTGCACGGCGTTCAGCGGCCGCGCCGAGGGCGTGAAGAACCGGAACGCGTCGAAGTGCGTGCATCGCACCGGAAGTGACTCCACCACCTGGTCGGTCCGCGCCGCGCCGAGCCGCAGTGGCCAGCCGGCGTGGCGCACGGCCTGCGCCTGGTAGACCATCGCCCACTCGTGCAGTCCGAAACAGCCGAACCTCGGCGCCCGCGCGGCCGTCGCGGACAGCAGCGTGTGCACGAACCGGACCGTCTCCGCGCGCGCCTCCGGTAACGGTCCCAGCGTCACCCCGTCGGGCACCGCGCGGTAGGCGGGCCACCGTAAGTACGCCCGCGCCGCCTGCCCGGTGAGCACCACACCCGGCCCGGGATGCCAGCGCAACAGCTTCGACGGCCGGTGTGAGTAGTAGCTGAACAGGAAGTCCAACACCGGATGCGCGGTCCCGGCCGACCGCCGCTCCCGCAACGGATCCGTCCACACCCGTACCCGCCGCACATGCGCGTCCCTGCTGGCCTCCCAACCGCAGCGAAGGGTCCCTTCGCTGCGGCCAGTGCAGTGAAGGGACCCTTCGCTGCGTTGCGCGCTCATGTTGTCGGGTCCCGGTGGGTGGCGTCGCGGACGGTGCCCACGTATTCCTCGACGAGGTCCTCCAGGGCCACGATGCCCAGGACCGTGCGGTCGGGGGAGACGGCTTTGGCCACGTGGCTGCGTGCGCGGCGTAGGGCGGCCAGGGCCTCGTCGAGGCGGGAGTCCGCCGGGACCTCGGGCAGGCCGCGTACGCGATGGGTCGGTACCGGGGTCGACGGGTCGTCGTCGACCTGGTCGAGCACGTCCTTCACGTGCAGGTACCCGTTGAGCCGCCCGTCGGGCATGCGCACCGGATAGCGGGAGAACCCGGTCCGCACCACCGCGGCCTCGATGTCCCCGACCGTCGGCGGATACGGCACGGTCTCCACCCGCGCCAGTGGCACCAGCACGTCGGCCACGACCCGCTCGGCCGAGTGCAGCGTGTTGGTCAGCCGCCGGTGCTCGGCCTGGTCGAGCAGCCCCTCCCGGCGCGAGTCCGCGATCAGGGTGGCCAGCTCGTCGGGCGTGTGCGCGCTCTCGATCTCGTCCCTCGGCACGACCTTGAACAGCCGCAGCACCGCGTTGGACGTCGCGTTCAGCAACGAGATCACCGGGCGGATCATCTTGATCCACACCACCAGCGCCGGGGTCAGGATGACCGCCGTGCGCTCGGGCGCGGCGATGGCGATGTTCTTGGTGACCATCTCACCGAGCACGATGTGCAGGATCGACACGATCAGCAGCGCGATCGCGAACGCGACCGGATGCAGCACGGCCGCCGGCAGCCCGAGCGGATGCAGCAGGAACTCCAGGAACCGCGCCACCGTCGGCTCGCCGAGCGCGCCGAGGCCGATCGTGCACAGCGTGATCCCCAACTGCGCGCCGGCCATCATCAGCGACGTGTGCTCCGCGGCCGCCATGACCTTCCGCGCCCGCTCGGTGCCGCTCTCCGCCAGCGCCTCCAGCCGGTCGCGCCGCGCGCTGACCAACGCGAACTCCGCACCGACGAAGAAGGCGTTCGCGGCGAGCAACACCACCGCCACCAGTACCGCGACCCCACCGGTCATGAGGGGATCACCGCCTCGGGGATTTTGGCTACTCTCAGTTCGGCCACCCGGTGGCGGTCCATGCGCATCACGGTGATGCGCCAGCCGTCGACCCGGACCTCGTCGTTGACCTCCGGGATCCGGCCGAGCCGGGCGAGTACCAGGCCGGCGAGGGTCTCGTAGTCGCCATCCGGCATCCGGAAACCGGTCGCCTCGGCCAGCTCGTCGTCGCGCAGCAGGCCGGAGACCATCCAGCTGTCCCGGCCGAGCGGGCGCACCGGGTTGACCTCGCCCCGGTCGTGCTCGTCACGTACGTCGCCGACGATCTCCTCGACCAGGTCCTCCAGGGTGACCATGCCCGCGGTGCCGCCGTACTCGTCGACCACCATCGCCAGCTGCAGTCCCGCGCTGCGCAACCGGTCGAGCAGGGTGTCGCCGTCCAGACTCTCCGGCACGGTCTGCACCGGGCGCATCAACCCGCTGATCCGCGTCCCCGCCCGCCGCGATCCCGGCACGTTGAACGCCTCCTTGACATGCACCACGCCCCGCACGTCGTCCAGATCACCGTCGTGCACCGGGAAGCGGGAGCGGCCGGTCCGGCGGGCCGCCTCGATCAGGTCGGGCACGGTCGCGTCCGTTGGCAACGACTCCACCTGCACCCGCGGGGTCATCAGCTCCCCGGCGGTCCGCTCGCCGAAGCGCAGTGACCGGTTCAGCAGCGTGGCCGTGCCGGGGTCGATGGTGCCGTGCTCGGCGCTGCTGCGCACCAGTGAGCCGAGCTCCTGGGGCGACCGCGCGGAGGCCAGCTCGTCGGCCGGCTCCACGCCGAGCCGGCGCACCAGCCAGTTCGCCCAGGCGTTGAGCAGCGCGATGAACCAGCGCAGGACCGAGGAGAACCGCACCTGCCACCCGGCGACCATCCGCGCGGTGGGCAACGGCCGGGCGATGGCCAGGTTCTTGGGCACCAGCTCGCCGAACAGCATGGAGATCACGTTGGCCAGCAGCAGCGCCACGCCCAGCGAGATCGGGGTCGCCGCCGAGGCCGGCACCGACAGCGCGGACAGCACCGGGGAGATCCAGCCGGCGATGATCGGCTCGGCGAGGTAGCCCATGGTCAGCGTGGTGATCGTGATACCGACCTGCGCGCCGGAGAGCTGGAAGGACAGCGTCCGGTGGGCCCGGCTGACCTGCCTGGCCCTGGCGTCGCCGACCCGTTCGAGGTGGTTGGCGACCTGGCTGGGTTCCAGCGCGGTCAGCGAGAACTCGGCCGCGACGAAGATCGCGGTGCCGAAGGTCAACGCGAGGACCGCCAGTACCCCGAGGGCCTCAAGCAGCACGTCGGTCATCGAGGGTCAGGTCACTCCTCGCGGATCAGGTCTGGTCGCCGGCAGTCTAGCCCCGCTACCTGGGCCGACGTCCCAGCATGGCGATCAGCTCGCGCTGCGGGTCGGCGGGCGACCCGGGATCGACCGGCTCGGCGAACAGGCCGCTGCCCTGCCAGGCGGCGGCTCTCGGCTCGATGTAGCCGAGCAGCATGCCGGCCAGCTCGTCGCCCATGCCGGCGTCCATGTCCAGCGCGGTCGCCAGGTCCCAGCCGTGCACGGCCAGGTCGATGGTCATCTGCCAGCAGTACTCGCGCCCGTCGGTGTCGCCGAAGCTCAGGTGCACGTCCCGGTCCAGCGTGCCCGGCGCCAGCCAGGCGGCCCGCGCGGCCTGGGACGCGGTGGTCCAGGTGGCGACCGGGTCGTGGCCGAGCACGTCGCCGTCGTAGGCGTCGCCGATCGCCTCGACGGTGCGCCCGGCCAGCAGCTCCGGCACCCACAGCTGTTCGCTGACGATGTGGTTGGTCAGCGCCCGGACGTCCCAGTCGGCGCACGGGGTCGGGGAGCGCCAGTCGCGGTCGCCGACCTTGTGCACCGCACGGTCGAACACGTCCATGGCCCGGCCGTGGGCGTCGAGGAGATCCATGTCTACAGGATGCCCCTAGGCGCCGGGGGCCGCGCGCCGCACCGACGACTCGACCAGGTCCAGCACCGGCTCGAGGTCGTCGGCCGGCAGGCCCATCGCCAGGTGCGACACCAGCCCTTCCAACACCAGCTCGAGGTAGGCGGTGAGCACGCCGACATCGATGTCGTCACGCAGGTTGCCGGCCTCGCGCTGGCGCAGCAGCCGCTGGCGGGTGGCCTCGGTGAGCCGCTCGGACCGCTCGGCCCAGCGGGCGCGGAACTCCGGGTCGGTGCGCAGCCGCCGTGACAGCTCGAGCCTGCTGCCGAGCCACTCCGCGCCGTCCTTGGTGGCCAGCAGGTCGCGCATGACCTGGACCAGACCCTCGCGGGCGACGACGTCGGCCATCCGGTGCGCGTCGTCCTCGGCCAGCGCGAGGAACAGCGACTCCTTGTCCCGGAAATGGTGGAAGATCGCGCCGCGGGACAGGCCGGTAGCCTCTTCCAGCCGGCGTACGGTCGCGCCCTCGTAGCCGTAGCGGGCGAAGCACACCCTGGCGCCGTCGAGGATCTGCTGGCGACGCGCTTCGAGATGGTCCTGGCTGACCCGTGGCATCCGATGATCGTGTCAGCAGCGGGGCCATCATGCAATCCGTACGTACGTCTTGTGGCGGCACCGTGGCGCCTTCCACTCGTCACGAAATTGTCGGTGCTCGCGGGTACCGTCGAAATCGAACGAGATGGGAGGCGCCATCGTGACCGCTTTGTCCAACAGACACGGAAACGCGCGAATCGTGGAGTCGGCTCGCCGACGGCTGCGTGACCGCGTGGAGGCCGAGGCCTACGTCGCATCGGTCTGCTTCAAGCACGGACCGCCGAAACTACTCGGCGTCGAGCTGGAATGGATCGTGCACCACGCCGACGATCCCCGGCGGCCACTCGACGCGGGCCTGCTGACCGCCGTGCTGGGGCCCTACGCCCCGCGCACCTTGCACAACGAAAGTCCAGAGCTTCCTCTTCCGGCCGGCTCGCCGTTGAGTCTCGAACCCGGCGGCCAGGTCGAGATCTCCACCCTTCCCCAGCCGTCGCTGCGCCAGGTGTTCGACGCGGTCGAGACCGACCTGGCGTTCCTCAACGACCTGCTGGCCACCGCGGGCCTGGTGCTCGGCGACCGCGCCACCGACCAGCACCGCAGGCCGAAACGCCTGCTGAACACCCCTCGCTACGCCGCGATGGAACAGGTGTTCGGGCCGATCGGCCCGCACGGCATCACGATGATGTGCGCGACCGCCGGTTTACAGGTGTGCCTGGATGTCGGCGAGTCCGACGACGTGGCCGCCCGGTACGCGGCGGTCTCCGCGCTGGGCCCGGTGCTGCTGGCGGCGTTCGCCAACTCGCCAGGCGACGGGTGGGCCTCGGCGCGGATGCGCGCGGTCCTGGGCACCGACCCGCCGCGCAGCGCACCGTCGCGGATCGTCGACGACCCGGCGGCGGACTGGGCGCGCCGGGTGCTCGACACGCCCGTGCTGTGCGTGCGCGACGACACCGACCACTGGGTCACCCCCGCCGGGATGAGCTTCGCCGACTGGGTGAACGGCGCCTGGCCGCAGGCGCCGACCACCGACGACCTCGACTACCACCTGTCGACGATGTTTCCCCCGGTTCGCCCACACGGATACCTGGAGGTGCGATACCTCGACGCGCAGCGTGGCGACAGTTGGCGGACGCCAGTCGCCCTGCTCACCGCGCTGCTGTCCACCCCGGGCACGGTCGACGCCGTGCTCGACGCCTGTCTGCCGGTCGGCGACCGGTGGCTGCCGGCGGCCAGGGAGGGCCTGGCCGACCGCGCGCTGGCCACTGCGGCCGCCGAGGTGCTCGACCTCGGCGCGCGCGCTCTGCCCGGCATGGGCCTCGGCCACGACCTGACCGAGGCCCTGCTCGCCGACCTGGACCGCCTACCCCACAGGAGCACGCCATGACCACGGCCGATGCCGGCACCGAGGCGCTGCGCACGCGCCTGGCCGAACAACTCGACCGCGCCAGGGCCCGCAGCGTCGCGCTCACCGACGCGGTGGACGACGGCGACCTGGTGCGCCAGCACTCCAAGTTGATGTCGCCACTGGTGTGGGACCTCGCGCACATCGGCAACCAGGAAGAACTGTGGCTGGTGCGCGACGTCGGCGGCCGGGAGCCGGTCCGCTGCGACATCGACAACCTCTACGACGCCTTCCAACACCCGCGCGCCGACCGGCCCGCGCTGCCGCTGCTCTCGCCGACGGAGGCCAGGGGATACGTGCGGGAGGTGCGGGACAAGGTGTTCGACGTGCTCGAACGCAGCCCGCTGGAGGGTCGGCGGCTGGAGCACGACGGGTTCGCCTTCGGCATGATCGTCCAGCACGAGCAGCAGCACGACGAGACCATGCTGGCCACCCACCAACTGCGCACCGGGGCGCCGGTGCTGGCCGCGCCCGCCCCGCCGTCTGGCCGCCCGTTACCGGCCACCGAGGTGCTGATCCCGGCGGGCCCGTTCGCCATGGGCACCTCGGTCGAGCCGTGGGCGCTGGACAACGAGCGCCCGGCCCACGAGGTGCACGTCGACGCCTTCCACCTCGACACCGCGCCGGTCACCAACGCCGCCTACGCCGCGTTCGTCGACGCGGGCGGCTACGACGACCAGCGCTGGTGGTCGGAGCGGGGCTGGGCCTACCGGTGCTCGGCGAACCTGACCGCGCCGAGGTTCTGGTCGCGGGACGGGGATCGCTGGCTGCGCAACAGGTTCGGCGTGGTGGAGCCGATTCCGCCGGACGAGCCGGTGGTGCACGTGTCCTTCCACGAGGCGCACGCCTACGCCACCTGGGCGGGCCGCCGGCTGCCGACCGAGCCGGAATGGGAGAAGGCGGCCAGGTTCGATCCGGCCACCGGGCGGTCGCGGCGCTTCCCCTGGGGCGACGACGATCCCGGGCCAGAGCACGCCAACCTCGGCCAGCGGCACCTGTCGCCGGCGCCGGTCGGCGCGTACCCGGCCGGGGTGTCACCCGCCGGGGTGCACCAGCTGATCGGCGACGTCTGGGAGTGGCTGGACACCGACTTCCACCCCTACCCGGGGTTCGCGGCGTTCCCGTACCGGGAGTACTCGGAGGTGTTCTTCGGCGGCGACTACAAGATGCTGCGCGGCGGCTCCTTCGGCACCGACCCGGCGATCGGCCGGTCCACGTTCCGTAACTGGGATCACCCGATCCGGCGGCAGGTCTTCGCCGGGTTCCGGTGCGCCCGCGACGCGACCCCCGCCGAGACCGCCTGAATGTGCCGGCATCTGGCGTATCTCGGTTCACCGGTGCGGTTGGCCGAGTTGTTGCTGACGCCTGCCCATTCGCTGCTGGCGCAGTCCTGGGCGCCAAGGGACATGCGCGGCGGCGGCACGGTGAACGCCGACGGCTTCGGTGTCGGCTGGTACCCCGACGCCTCGGCGGAGCCGGTGCTGGTGCGCCGCGCGGTTCCCATGTGGACCGACAGCGCGCTGCCCCGGCTGGCCGCCGAGGTGTCCTCGGGCGCGGTGCTGGCCGCGGTCCGCTCGGCCACCGTCGGCATGCCGGTGGTGGAGACCGCGGCCGCGCCGTTCACCGCCGGGCGGTGGCTGTTCAGCCACAACGGGGTCGTGCGCGGGTGGCCGTCGTCGATGGTGCCGCTGGCGTCCACGTTGCCGGTGGAGTCGCTGCTGACCATGGACGCGCCGACCGACGCGGCGCTGCTGTGGGCGCTGGTGCGCCACCGGCTCGACCGCGGTGAGCAGCCGGCGGCCGCGGTCGCCTCGTTGGTGGCCGAGGTGGCGCGGGCCGCGCCCGGTTCCCGGCTGAACCTGTTGCTGACCGACGGCCACACGATCGTCGGCACGACCTGGACCCATGCCCTCTGGGTCGCCAGCACCCCCGGCGGGGTGGTGGTCGCCTCAGAGCCCTACGACCAGGACCCGTCCTGGCGGGAGATCCCCGACCAGCACCTGGTGGTAGTCAACAAGTCCACCGAGGAGTCCACAGTGGACTTCACGGTGGACATCACAGAGATCGGAGCCCCATGAGTGAGGTTGACCTCACCGTCCTGCTGACCTCGGACGACATCGCCCGCGGCCTGCGGTCCGACGCCAGAGCCGGCCTGACCGCGATGCCGAAGTCGCTGCCGCCCAAGTGGTTCTACGACGCCAGGGGCAGTGAGCTGTTCGAGCGGATCACCCGGCTGCCCGAGTACTACCCGACCGCGGCCGAGCGGGAGATCCTCGCCGCCGCGGCCGGCGAGATCGCGGCGCTGACCGGCGCCGCCACGCTGGTGGAGCTCGGCTCCGGCTCGTCGGAGAAGACCAGGCTGCTGCTGGACGCGTTGTCGGACAACGGGTGCCTGCGGGAGATCGTCACTCTCGACGTGTCCGAGACCGCGTTGCGGGAGGCCGCCGACCTGCTCGCCGCCGCCTACGACCCGGTGCGGGTGCACGGGATCGTCGGCGACTTCACCCAACACCTCGCGCTGCTCCCCGGCAGCGCGCCGCGCCTGGTCGCCTTCCTCGGCGGCACCGTCGGCAACCTGCTGCCCGCCGAACGCGCCAAGTTCCTGTCCGAACTGCGCGACACGCTCGACGACGGCGAGTGGCTGCTGCTGGGCACCGACCTGGTGAAGGACCCGGCGGTGCTGGTCAACGCCTACGACGACGCCGCCGGGGTGACCGGGGAGTTCAACCGCAACGTGCTGCACGTGCTGAACCGCGAACTGGCCGCGGACTTCGACGTGGCCGCGTTCGAGCACGTCGCACTGTGGAACGCCGAGCAGGCGTGGATCGAGATGCGGCTGCGGGCGCGGCGGGCGATGACGGTGCACCTGCCGGTGGTCGGCCTGACCGTGCCGTTCATCGAGGGCGAGGAGCTGCGGACGGAGACCTCGGCCAAGTTCAGCCGGGAGCGGGTGACCGCCGAACTGGCCGACGCCGGCTTCACCCTGCGCCACTGGTGGACCGACGAGCAGGCCCGCTTCGGGGTGTCCCTCGCGCGGGCCGGCGCGTGATCGCCGGTTTCTGTCGGTGGCACCCGGCATAGTCATCGACATGACGTGGCACGACCTCACCTACCGGGGCCCCTTCGACCTGTCGGCGAGCACGCGCTTCCTGGAGGGCTTCGCCCCGGCCGCCCGCCCGGACGCCGCGGCGGTGGCCGGGGAGTTACGGCTGGCCTTCCCGGCCGCGCCGTCGTGGCGACCGGTCGGCGTGCTCGTGCGCCAACCCGAGCCGGACGGCCCGGTCCGCGCGCGCGTGTTCGGCGACCCGGCCGACGTGGCGCCGACGCTCGAGCACGTCCGCCGGATCCTGTCCCTGGACGTCGACGGCACCGGCTTCGCCGAGGTCGCGGCCGGCGATCCGGTGGTCGGCGCGTTGGTGGCCCGGTATCCGGGCCTGCGGCCGGTGAGCTTCCACTCGCCGTACGAGGCGGCGTGCTGGGCGATCATCGGCCATCGGATCAGGATGGCCCAGGCCGCCGCGATCAAACAGCGCCTGGCCGAACGGCTCGGCGAGGTGGTCGACGTGGCGGGGGTGGCGCTGGCGAGCTTCCCCGCGCCCGGCGCGTTGACCGAGCGGGTCCCGCTGGTCAGCGAGCTGAAGAGCGACCGCCTGCGCGCGATCGCGCGGGCCGCGCTCGACGGAGTGCTCGACGCCGCCACGCTGCGCTCGTCGCCGGATGCCCTGGCCACGCTGCGGGAGCTGCCCGGCATCGGACCGTTCTCGGCCGAGCTGATCCTGCTGCGGGGCGCGGGCGAGCCGGACGGCTTTCCCGCCACCGAGGGCAGGCTGCACGACGAGATGGCGCTGGCCTACGGCCTCACGGACCCGAAGCCGGCCGAACTCGCCACCATCGCGCAGCGTTGGCGTCCGTACCGGACGTGGGTGTCGCTCCTGCTACGCGCCAGCCGAGAGGAGGAGACCGCCGAGATCGCCACCGGCCGCCGAGTCAAACGCGCGGCGGGCTAGCGGCGAACGACTGCTGTGCTCGGCAACCGCGAATGGTCGCCTGGCCGGCGGGGCAGGCGCGTGGCCGCCAACGCGAACGGCCGCCGGACCCTCGGTGAGGGTGCGGCGGCCGTTCGGTCGGTGACTCAGCCTGGAACAGTTAGCGTTGGATCATCTTGCGCAGCACGTACTGCATGATGCCGCCGTTGCGGTAGTAGTCGGCCTCACCGGGGGTGTCGATGCGGACCACCGCGTCGAAGTCCACGGTGGTGCCGTCGGCGCGGGTCGCGTGGACCGCGACCGTGCGGGGGACGCCGCCGTCGTTCAGGGCCGTGATGCCGGAGATGTCGAAGGTCTCCGTGCCGTCGAGGCCGACCGACGACGCCGTCTGCCCGTCGGGGAACTGCAATGGCAGCACGCCCATGCCGATCAGGTTCGACCGGTGGATGCGCTCGAAGGACTCGGCGATCACCGCGCGCGCGCCGAGCAGCGCCGTGCCCTTGGCCGCCCAGTCACGCGACGAGCCGGACCCGTACTCCTTGCCGGCCAGGATCACCAGCGGCACGCCCGCCTCGGCGTAGGCGACCGACGCGTCGTAGATCGTGGTCTGCTCGCCGCCGGCGAGGAAGTTCCTGGTGAAGCCACCCTGCACGTCGTCGAGCAGCAGGTTGCGCAGCCGGATGTTGGCGAACGTGCCGCGGATCATCACCTCGTGGTTGCCGCGCCGGGAACCGTAGGAGTTGAAGTCCTTGCGGGCCACGCCGTGCTCGGTCAGGTAGCTGCCGGCGGGGGAGTCCTGCTTGATCGACCCGGCGGGGGAGATGTGGTCGGTGGTCACCGAGTCGCCAAGCAGCGCGAGCACCCTGGCGCCCGCGATGTCGGTCACCGGCGACGGCTCCCTGGTCATGCCGTCGAAGTACGGTGGCTTGCGCACGTAGGTCGAGTCGCCCGCCCACTCGAAGGTCTTGCCGGTCGGCGTCGGCAGCGACTGCCAGCGCTCATCGCCGGCGAACACGTCCGCGTAGCCCTTGGTGAACATCTCCGAGGAGATCGCCGAGGCCACCACGTCCTGCACCTCCTGCGGCTCGGGCCAGATGTCCCGCAGGTACACCGGCTCACCGTGCTGGTCGGTGCCAAGCGGCTCGGTCGTGATGTCCTTGTCCATCGACCCGGCCAGCGCGTAGGCGACCACCAGCGGCGGCGAGGCGAGGTAGTTCATCTTGATGTCCGGGTTGATCCGGCCCTCGAAGTTGCGGTTGCCCGACAGCACCGACACCACCGCGAGGTCCGCGTCGTTCACCGCCGCCGAGATCTCCTCCTGCAGCGGGCCGGAGTTGCCGATACACGTGGTGCAGCCGTAGCCGACCAGGTGGAACCCGAGCTTCTCCAGGTAGGGCATCAGCCCGGCGCGCGCGTAGTAGTCCATGACCACCTTGGACCCCGGCGCGAGCGTGGTCTTCACCCACGGCTTGCTGGTCAGGCCCTTCTCCACGGCCTTCTTCGCCAGCAGCGCCGCGCCGATCATCACCGACGGGTTGGAGGTGTTGGTGCAGGAGGTGATCGCCGCGATCGCGACCGCGCCGTGGTCGAGCTCGAAGGTCGCGCCGTCGACGGTGCACGGGGTCGGGCGGCTGGCCCGGCCGTCGGCGCCCTCGGCCGCGGTGTGCCAGTCGGTCGGCTTGCCGCCGTTGTCGTCGGCGGAGGACGCGGCCGGCGAGTCCGAGGCCGGGAACGACTCGGCCGACGCCTCGTCCACAGAGGACAGGGCGACGTCCTTGGTGTACGCGCCGAGCGCGCCGCGGAAGGCCGGCTTGGCGTCCGACAGCGCGATCCGGTCCTGCGGGCGCTTCGGCCCGGCGATCGACGGGACCACGGTGCCCAGGTCGAGCGTGAGCCGCTCGGAGTACAGCGGCTCCGCGCCCGCGTCGTGCCACAGGCCCTGTTCCTTGGCATACGCCTCGACCAGCGCCAGCTGCCCGGCCGAGCGGCCGGTGAACTTCAGGTAGTCCAGGGTCTGGTCGTCGATCGGGAAGATCGCGCAGGTGGAGCCGAACTCGGGGCTCATGTTGCCGATGGTGGCGCGGTTGGCCAGCGGCACCGAGGACACGCCGGCGCCGTAGAACTCGACGAACTTGCCGACCACCCCGTGCTCGCGCAGCATCTCGGTGATCGTGAGCACCAGGTCGGTGGCCGTCGCGCCCGGCGGCAGCTCGCCGTCGAGCTTGAACCCGACCACCCTCGGGATCAGCATCGACACCGGCTGGCCGAGCATCGCGGCCTCGGCCTCGATGCCGCCGACGCCCCAGCCGAGCACGCCGAGGCCGTTGACCATCGTGGTGTGGCTGTCGGTGCCGACCAGCGTGTCCGGGTAGGCCTGCCCGTTGCGGGTCATCACCACGCGGGCGAGGTGCTCGATGTTGACCTGGTGCACGATCCCGGTGCCCGGCGGCACGACCTTGAACTCGTCGAACGCCGACTGGCCCCAGCGCAGGAACTGGTAGCGCTCGCGGTTGCGCTCGTACTCGAGGTCGACGTTGCGCTCGAAGGCGTCCGGCCTGCCGAAGATGTCGGCGATCACCGAGTGGTCGATGACCAGCTCGGCCGGCGCGAGCGGGTTGACCTTCTCCGGGTCGCCGCCAAGCGCGGTGACCGCCTCGCGCATGGTGGCCAGGTCGACCACGCACGGCACGCCGGTGAAGTCCTGCATGACCACCCGGCCGGGGGTGAACTGGATCTCCGTGGACGGCTCGGCCTTCGGGTCCCACCCGGCGAGCGCGCGCACGTGCTCGTCGGTGATGTTGACCCCGTCCTCGGTACGCAGCAGGTTCTCCAGCAGGATCTTCAGGCTGTAGGGCAGACGCTGCGCGCCGCTGACCGCGTCGAGCCGGAACACCTCGTGCGAGGCATCGCCGACGGTCAGCGATTGGCGGGCGCCGAAGGTGTCCTTGCTTGCTGGTGCGGTCACGAGCTACTCCATCTGGCTGGTGGTGGCCTGGTCGGGAACGATCTCTCTGGCCCAAACAGTACGCTTGTCCTGTATTCGATGCCACGGGAGGTCGCCCTCATGCTGCACCACGTCCAGATCGCCGCGCCCGCTGGTAGTGAAGATCGGTTGCGCGAGTTCTACGTCGGCGTGCTCGGCTGGCACGAGCTGCCCAAGCCGCCGCCGCTGGTCGCGGCCGGTGGCTGCTGGTTCCGGGTGCCGGGGCGGGGTGGGCCGGACGGGGAACTGCACGTCGGCATCGAGGAGGACTTCCGCCCGGCGCGCAAGGCGCACCCGGCGTTCGTGGTCGACGTCGACGTCATCGCGGCCGCCGTCGAGCGTGCCGGCCACGAGGTCCGCTGGGCCGATCCGACCCAGATCCCGGGGCGCCGCCGCTTCCACACCAACGACCCCTGCGGCAACCGGCTCGAGTTCCTGGACGGCTGAGAAGCGAACGGCCCGGCTCCCGCGAACGGGAACCGGGCCTTCGCCGGGGTAGGACGTCGGGTTTACTGCTGCATGCTCACCAGGGCGAGCACGTCCTCGGCGGTCAGGTCGCTGATCGCCGACAGGCCCAGCTCGGTGTAGGAGCGGATCGGGCTGACGTACCACTTGCCGTCGAACTCGGTGGCGACCACGCCGGTGTTCTTCATGAACCCGGACATCAGGTTGGTGACCGCCTGCTGCTGCTCGGGCGTCAGGCCGCTCTCGCCGAGCTGCGTGGCGACGTCGTCGGCACACATCGGCTGGGACTCGCCCTGCATCTCCACGACGTAGCAGTCGCCGTCCTTGGCCACCTTGAGCGTTTCGCCCTCGACGGTGACCTCCAGCTCGGAGAGCAGCACCTTCTTGCCGCCGCTCTCCGCGTCGGTCACCTCGGTCTGCAGGTTCGCGATCTCCACGCCGGCGGCCGGTGCGGGCGGCGTGCCCATCATCTCCAGCAGCGCCGGGCCGGCGTCGTGCAGCGCGCCCATCTCGTCCGGCGGCAGCAGCTCGATCACGCGCTCGATGTCCGAGCTCATCGCCGCCTGCACCATCTCCTTGACCGCGGCCTCGGCGTCCTCGCCGCCGTTGTTGGCGATCGGCGTCTTCGGCCACTCCGCCCCGGCATCGAGCAGGGCGTAGTCCGCGACGCTGTAGAACAGGCTCGGGTACCACTCGCCGTCGACGTTCACCGTGGCGATCCGGATCGGCTCACCGGTCTCCCGGACGACCTCGGCGATGTCGACCTGCTCGTCGGTGGCCTGCCCCTGCACGCCCTCGGGGAACGCCGCGTTCATGAACTCCTCGGTGAACGGCAGCTCGCTGGCGTCCGCGTGTAAGGAGATCGTGCCGCCGACCAGCTTGGTGATGGTCAGGTGGTCGTTGACCTTCTCCGCCTTCTTGTCGTCGTACTTGAGGTCCTTGGCCTCGACCGACGCGCCGTGCAGCTGGTTGGGGTCGGCGTCCTGCTTGTAGACCTCGAGCTCCTTGAGCCGCTCGGTCGACTTGGCGTTGAAGTCGACCAGCAGCGCGGACTCCGCGGGCGTCAGGCTCTCCAGCACGCCGAGCACGTCGCCCTGGCTGAGGCTGTTGACCAGGTTGCTCGCCGCGTCGGTCGGGCTGGCCTGGCCGCCGGGGGCGCTGTCGCCGTCCCGGTTCAGCATGAAGATCGTCGCGCCGACGCCGACGGCGACCACCAGGACCGCGGCCACCGCGCCGATGATCGGGCCCTTGCCCCGCTTCTTCGGCGGGACCGGCGGCTGCGGGTAACCCGGTCCGAAACCCGGCGCCGGCTGGTAGCCGGGCTGGGTCGGCTGCGGGCCGGTCTGGTAGCCGGGTTGCTGCGGGTAGCCACCCTGCGCTTGACCACCCTGCTGGGGGTAACCCTGTTGGGGGTAGCCGCCTTGCTGTGGAAATCCCGGCTGCGCGGGGAACGGCCCACTGCCCGGCTGGTTCGGATCGTTTGGCTGCCACGCGCCGCCTGAACCTGGATAGGTCACGGTTCCCCTCCTGCGTCTCCGGCCGCGCACTCGCGTCGACCGGCGAGATCTGGCTCTGCTTCGCCATGCCTATGACGGTCCCTGGCAGGCCGATGGTTCCGCCAATTATCACTAATGCGGTGATTTCGGTAGCGGGCGACCCCCCGACACTCAGCACTTTCTTTCGTCACTCTCCGTGTTCCCTGTTTGTCCCATATGGGTGAATGTTGTCCAAAGTGGACGTGGTTCTGGTGTTGCGTTTGGTACGAAAGAGACCACAGCGACACCTGTGGTCGCGTTTAGGCGGGGGAGGTCGGTCCGGAGATGGGCGTCAGGCGGTTGGTGGCCACGGCCGCGGCAGTCGTGCTTGTGCTGGGGTTGGGTGGACAGCGCGCGGTCGCCGTGCCGCCACCGCCGCCGAACCCGAGCGACGCCGAGATCGGCGAGAGCACGGCGACCGTGGACGCCAGGGCCACCAGGGTCGGGCAGCTGACCAACGAGGTCGCCAAGGCCGAAGCCCTGCTGATGGCCATGCGGGCCGAGGCGGGACTCAAGCTGGAGGACGCCAACAAGGCCATCGTCGACCTGCGGATGGCCGAGGACGCGGTGGTCAGGGCGATGGCCGACGCGCAGGCCGCGGACCTCGCCGCGGACCTCGCCGCCGCCGACGTGGACAACGCCCGCCGGGCGCTCGACGAGTTCGCCGCCAGCAGCTACCGGCAGGGCAGCACGCTCGGCTCGCTGTCGGCCTACCTCGGCGCGACCTCACCCAGGGACGTCCTCGACCGCGCCCAGCTGCTGAACGCGCTCGCCGACAGCGAACTGGACTCCCTCGACGACATCGAGGTCGCCCGCACCGCCAAGGCCAACAAGGACTCCGCGGCCAGAGCGGCGCTCGCGGTCGCCGACGACCAGCAGGCGCGGGCCCGGCAGGCCAAGGCCGCCGCCGACACGGCGGTGGCCGCCGCCCAGCGGGCGCAGCGGGACCAGGTCGCCGAGACCGCGCGGATCGAGGCACTGGTCGCGCAGGCCGAGCAGCGGCTGGTCCAGGCACAGGCCGAGGTTGGTGGGCTGGAGACCCAGCGGCAGCGCTACCAGGAGTGGCTCGCGGCCAAGCAACGCGAGGACGAGGCTGCGGCCCTGGCCCTGGCCAATGCGCAGGCGGCCGACGCGCAGGAGACCGCCGAGGAGCCCGTCCAGGTGTCGGCGCCCCAGCCGGCGCCGACGCGGCCGTCCGCGCCCGTCTCGGTCAACACGGTGATCAACCGGGCGCTGTCCCAACAGGGTGTGCCGTACGCGTGGGGCGGCGGCGACGCCGACGGGCCGACCCGCGGCATCCGCGACGGCGGGGTCGCCGACGCGCACGGCGACTACAACAAGATCGGGTTCGACTGCTCCGGCCTGATGATCTACGCCTTCGCCGCCGCCGGTGTCACCCTGCCGCACTACAGCGGCTACCAGCACGAGGCGGGGCGCAAGGTGCCGTTGAGTCAGAAACGGCCGGGGGACATGCTGTTCTGGGCCACCGGCGGGCGGATCCACCATGTCGCGCTCTACCTCGGCTCCGGGCAGATGGTCGAGGCCCCGTACTCCGGCTCGCACGTGCGGGTCACCTCGGTCCGCTACGGCGGCATCGTCTCCCAGGTCACCCGCCTGCTCTGAACCGTGCGCGGGTCACTCCGCGCCCCACAGCATGAACGGCACCTCGCGCGCCCGCCGCCCGTGCTCGCCCGAGGTCTCCGCGATCCGCGCCAGCACCAGCCGGAACTCCGCCCGGTCGGCATCGCTCATGGCGCTCAGCTCGTGGCTGATCCCCTCGACGCCGCGCACGGCCGCGTCCGGGTCGATCTCGTCGTCCCCGGCGTGTTCGAGGAACATCAGCGCCTCGACGATCGCCCGCACCAGCGGCGTGTGGTCCATACCGGGACTCAACCCCGGAAGGCGATGGCGGCGCCGAACGCGGCGGTGGCCGAGACGAACGCGTCGCCGGCCGGGGTCCGGCGCAGCGGGATCCGGTTGTCCCGCAGAAGGACCGTGGTCGCGGCCAGGTCCTGGACGGCGACCGTGCACGCGACGATGGCGGGTAGCGCGGGGGCGTGCTCGCCGGGCAGCAGCGCGCGCAGCCCGGAGGCGGGTACGAGGGTGAGCGTTGTCCCGCCGAGGTCGAAGACCCGCGCGGGCCCTTCTTCTCGGGGTGCCCGGCCGAGGTAACGCTCGTAGCGCGCGCCGACGGCGTCCAGCTCGGTGTCGGCGACGCAGAGCGTGGCGTCGACGAGACCGACGGCGCCGTTGGGGTGGTCGGCCAGCCGGGTGGCCTGGATCCGTGGGTCCAGGTCCGCGACCAGGCCGATCCTGCCTTCGGCCACCACTCCCGGCGCCTCGCCGTCGATCTCCAGGTAGCGGACGGTCTCGACCTCGGTGCCGGCCGGGCGACGCACCGTGTGCACGCCGCCATGCCGCACCCCGGCGGTGGTCAGCCGCGCGGCGGTGGCGTCGATGTCGGAGGCGGAGAACATCAGGATGTGCAGGCCCTCGAAGCGCTCCAGGCATGTCGCCAGGTTCGCGCTGGTGGCGTTGATCCGCTCCAGCAAGGTCGGCAGCACGTCGGGCGGGGCCTGCAGCGGGACGAGCCGCGCGTCGGTCGGGACCCGACCGTCGGCGGGGACGACGGTGGCCAGCTCGAGGAAGTCGCGCGGGAAGTCGGCATGGGTGTTGGCGGCGCCGAACGGCTGGGGGTCGCCACCTTCTCTCGGCGCCATCGCGGGGTAGCTGGGCGCGGGCACGGTGAAGCCAAGGCGCCGGTAGCGGTCGAGCGCGGCGGGCAGGTCGCGGACGACGTGACCGACATGGTGCAGGCGGAGGTGTTCGGGAGCCATGGCGGGCACCCTAAGCGGATGCCGGGTTCGAGGGCGGACCCCGTTCCCGCGCGTCCGGCAGGCACCCAGCATGCGGGTCCGGTCAGTTCGGGGACAGGTGCCGGCGGGCGGTCTCGACGGTGTCGAACAGCTCCGCGGTCAACGGTGTCAGCGAGGCCCGGACCTCGTCGGCCGGCTCGCCGGCCAGCAGCCGGCGCTGGAACTCCCCGTCCAGCACCCGGTCGACGGCCGACGCGAAGCCCGCCACCAGCCGGGGGAGCGGCGCGTCGCTCTGCTCGGCCAACGTGCTGGCCAGCAGGTCCTCGCGGTCCCGGCGCAGCTCCAGCTCCCGGCCACGCAGCGCGGGGCTGGTGTCCAGCGTCCGCTGGTACTCGATGCTGTGGATGAGCAGGCCGGCGGCCTGGTAGTCGTCGAGTAGGCGCAGGTAGCCGCGGGCCAGGGCCTGTCCGATCGACTCGTCGGCGCGCCGCTCGCGGATCGCCGCGCTGGGCGCCGCCACGAAGCTGTCGCGCTCCTGGAAGAAGAGGTCCTCCTTCGTGGGGAAGTGGTTGAAGACCGTCTGCACCGCCACGTCGGCCTCCCTGGCGACCTCGGCGACGGTGACGGTGTCGAACCCGCGCGCGAGGAACAGCCGCATCGCGGCATCGCCGACGGCCTGTCGCGTCTGCCGCTTCTTGCGGTCGCGCCGCGTCGTCAGCTCACCCATGGGGTCAGCCTACTGGCACCAATAATGTAGTTACTACACTGATGTAGTGACTACAATTTCAAGGGTCCTGATCGGCCTGATGGCGGTCGTCACCGCCCTGGGTCCACTCCTGTTCGACCTGGTCCTGCACGACACCGCCCACGAGCACATCCACAACCCGGCCTGGCCCCCGCACGCCAAGTTCCACGACGCGCAGTACATGGTCATGGCGCTGCTCCTCGGACTGCTCGCGCTGGGCCTGCTCGCCCGCCGCCATGGTGATCCGCACGCCCGCCTGCTGCTGGCGGCCGGCATCGTGTCCGTGACCTGGGTCAGCATGTTTCCCGCGCTGCTGTTTCCCGACACCGCCACCTACGACCCGGAGTTCGTGCACGAGACCACGTTCGTCCTCGGCCTGCACGGGCAGCTGTTCATGGCCGTGGTCACCATCGTGGTCCTCGCCGTGGCGGTGGTCCTCGCCGTGGTGAGCCGCCGCAGGGTCAGCCGGTGAGCCAGCCGCGGTAGCGGCGCAGGGCGGCGCGCCGCCGCAGGCGTTCGCCGGCCAGCGCCAGGATCGGATGCGTGTGGCCGGCCGGGTCGTCCCTGCCCATTCTGGCCAGCCGGCACCGCACGCCTGCCTGGGTGGCGGCCGCCGCGAGCGCCTTGTCCCGCCAGCGCAGCGGCTCGACCTCGGCGGCGGCGTCCTCGCCGCGCAGCCAGCGTCGGGGCAGGTCGGGGTCGATGGCCAGCGCCGTGGCCATGCCGACCATGGCGGTGCCGCCGGCCAGCGCCCGCTCGGCCACCGGCCGGCGGCGGATGCCGCCGGTCACCATGATCGGCACGGTCGCGCCGGCGATGATCGCGGCCGCGGCGTCGAGGAAGTACGCCTCCCGCGCGAGGGTGCTGCCGTCGGCCGGGTGGCCGTGGGTGGCCAGGCTCTCCAGCGATCCGCCGGACAGCTCAACGAGGTCGACGGGGAACTCCGCGAGCATCGCCACGACCCGGGCGGCGTCCTCGGCGTCGAACCCGCCGCGCTGGAAGTCCGCGGTGTTCAGCTTGACGCCAACGGCGAACCGGTCGCCCACCTCGGCTCGGACGGCGGCGACGATGTCGCGCAGCAGCCGGGCCCGGTTGGCCAGGTCCCCGCCCCAGCGGTCCTGGCGCCGGTTGGTCAGCGGCGAGAGGAACTGGCTGATCAGGTAGCCGTGCGCGGCATGCAGCTGCACCCCGTCGAACCCCGCGGCCCTGGCCATCCGCGCGGTCGCGGCGAACCGCCCGACGACCTCGGCGATCCGCTCGGCGGTCATCGGCACCGGTCGCGGGTACAGCCGGGAGTAGCGGCCGACGTCCACCGCGACGTCGGAGGCGGACTGGACGACGCCGGGCATGTCGGCGGTCATCACCCGGCCGGGGTGGTTGAGCTGGAGCCACACCTGGCCATCGCCGGACCGGGCGGCGTTCGCCCACTGGCGGAACGGCGCCAGCGGCGTGTCCTGCTCCAGCACGATGTCTAAGGGATCGGCCAGCGCCCCCCGGTCCACCATGACGTGTCCGGTGATCATCAGACCGGCGCCGCCCCGCGCCCAGCGGCGGTAGAGCGTGGCCAGTTCGGCGCCGGGAAGCTGACCGTCGACGGCGAGGAACTCCTCCATCGCCGCCTTGGCGATCCGGTTGGGCAGGTGCTGGCCGCTGGCGAGCACCAGCGGGGTGTCGAGTGGGGTCACGAACGTCCTCCCGAATGTTGACACTGTCCATATTTACGGAACGATATGTACAC
Source organism: Actinophytocola sediminis (assembly GCF_054779715.1). NCBI lineage: Bacteria > Bacillati > Actinomycetota > Actinomycetes > Pseudonocardiales > Pseudonocardiaceae > Actinophytocola > Actinophytocola sediminis. The sequence continues at coordinate 205,369 of NZ_BAAGXS010000035.1, forward strand.
TGTCAACATGAGTCGGTCGACCTACCACCACGGCGACCTGCGGGCGAGCCTGCTGACCGCCGCGCTGGACCTGGTGGAGACAGCGGGACCAGAGCAGCTGTCCCTGCGCGCGGTGGCCCGCCGGGCCGGGGTCTCGCCGAACGCGCCGTACAACCACTACGCGGACAAGGACGCCCTGCTCACGGCGCTGGCCACGCACAGCCTCGACCAGCTGCGGGCACGCATGCTCGACGCGATGGCCGCCGCCGAGCCCGGCGACGAGATCGTGGCCATCACCGTCGCCGCGGTGCGCCACGCGCTGGCCAACCCCGGCCTGCACCGGCTCACGGTCAGCCACCTGTGCGGCGACGATCCCCAGACCCGCGCGGCGGAGAACGCGGTGAAGGCCGTGGTGGCGGCCAGCGTGGCCACCAGCGAGGGCGACGCCGAGGCGCTCTGCACGGGTGTCTGGGCGCTGACCCAGGGCCTCACGCTGCTGCTGGCCGACGGCTCACTGAAGCCCCGGCCGGATCAGGACCTCGACGACCTCATCCGCGTGATCGTGACCACGACGCTCACCGCACGCGCCGGCTGATCACGCTGGGGTCGCGTCCGCGTGGCGGGGCAGGCGTTCGGTGAGGACCAGCGGGCCGTCGTCGGTGATCGCGATCGTGTGCTCGGAGTGGGCGGTGCGCGAGCCGTCGGCCGAGCGGATGGTCCAGCCGTCGCGGTCGAAGACGATCCGGTCGGTGGTGGCCGCGAACCACGGCTCGAGTGCCAGGGTCATGCCGGCGCGCAGCCGCAGGCCACGGCCGGCGCGGCCCTTGTTGGACACGTGCGGGTCCTCGTGCATCGTCCGGCCGAGGCCGTGGCCGCCGAACTCGGTGTTGACCGGGTAGCCGTGGCCGGTGGCGACCGCCTCGATCGCGGCGGAGATGTCGCCGAGCCGGTTGCCGGTTGTCGCGGCCGCGATACCGCTGGCCAGCGCCTCCTCGGTCGCGCGGAGCAGGCGCAGGTCCTCGTCGGCCGGGGTGCCGACGATGATGGTGCGGGCGGAGTCGGCGACCCAGCCGTCGATCCCGACCGCGAAATCCATGCTGAGGATGTCGCCGTCGCGCAGCACGTAGTCGTGGGGCATGCCGTGGAGCACCGCGTCGTTGACCGACAGGCAGATCACGTTGCGGAACGGTCCGTTGCCGAAGGACGGCGCGTAGTCCCAGTAGCAGGACTGCGCGCCGCGCTGGCGGATCCGGTCGCGGACGTGGTGTTCCAGGTCGAGCAGGTTGACGCCGACGTCGGCGAGGTCACCGAGCTCGGACAGGATGTGGGCGACGAACTGCCCGGTGACGTGCATCCGTTCGATCTCGGCCGGCGACTTCAACTCGATCATGAGCACCTTCACACCTCGTCCGTTGGTATAATAATACCCAACGTAGCACTTGCGGGTATTAAAATACCAACCGTACTCTGGGTGTCGTGGTTCGCAATCCGCTCACACCAGCACAGATCGAGGCCGGCAGGCGTCTCGGCGGGCTGCTGCGGGCAGCGCGCGCAGACCGCGATCTCGTCGACGTGGCGCAGGCGGCCGGCATGTCCCCGGAGACGTTGCGCAAGATCGAGACCGGTCGGCTGCCGACGCCCGCGTTCGGCACCATCGCCTGCCTCAGCGAGGTGCTCGACCTACCGATCCAGGACCTGGCCGCCGCCTGGCGCGACGGCCTACGCCTGGAAGCCGCCTCCTGACCACGGGCTTCACAGCCGTCATACCGTCAGTCCGGTTGGCTTGTACTCGGGAGAAGTGACGTTCACGAGGAGGTTGTCTGTGACCGAGCCGGCGGAGTCGGTGAACGGGAACGAGGCGAGTACACCCGCACGCGACGGCCAACTGCTCGAGCGCACCGTGTTCGAGGTCAAACGGGTCATCGTCGGCCAGGACCGGCTGGTCGAGCGGATGCTGGTCGGCCTGCTGTCCAAGGGACACCTGCTCATCGAGGGCGTGCCGGGCGTGGCCAAGACCCTCGCGGTGGAGACCTTCGCCAAGGTCGTCGGCGGCTCGTTCACCCGTGTGCAGTTCACCCCCGACCTCGTGCCGGCCGACATCCTCGGCACCCGGATCTACCGGCAGGGCAGTGAGAAGTTCGACGTCGAGCTGGGCCCGGTGGTGGCCAACTTCGTGCTCGCCGACGAGATCAACCGCGCGCCGGCCAAGGTGCAGTCGGCGATGCTGGAGGTGATGGCCGAGCGGCACGTGTCGATCGGCGGCCAGACCTTCCCCATGCCCAACCCGTTCCTCGTGCTGGCCACGCAGAACCCGATCGAGAACGAGGGCGTCTACCCGCTGCCGGAGGCGCAGCGCGACCGCTTCCTCTTCAAGATCATCGTGGACTACCCCTCCGCCGAGGAGGAGCGCGAGATCGTCTACCGGATGGGCGTCACGCCACCGGAGCCCCAGCAGGTGCTCAGCCCGGCCGAGCTGGTCCGGCTCCAGGACGTGGCCTCCCGGGTGTTCGTGCACCACGCGCTGGTCGACTACACCGTCCGGGTCGTGCTGGCCACCCGCACGCCGGTGGAGCACGGCCTGAGCGACGTCGCCGGCTGGGTCGCCTACGGCGCCTCCCCGCGCGCCAGCCTGGGCATCGTCTCCTCGGCCAGGGCACTCGCGCTGGTCCGCGGCCGGGACTACGTGCTGCCCCAGGACGTGGTCGACGTGGTGCCCGACGTGCTGCGCCACCGGCTGGTGCTGTCCTACGACGCGCTGGCCGACGGCGTGCCGCTCGACCACATCGTCTCCCGCGTGTTGCAGACCGTGCCGTTGCCGCAGGTCACCGCCCGGCCCCAGGCTGGCGGTGTGCAGCCGCCGCCGGTCGGAGTGGCCGGCATGCCGTGACCGGCAAGGACGGGTCCACGGCGACCGAGCGGGACCGGCCGGGCTGGGCGCCGCCGATCATGCAGGGCGAGCGGATGGAACACGGCCTGCGGCTGCTCGAGCTCGAGGTGCGCCGCCGGCTGGACGGTCTGCTGCAGGGCAACCACCTCGGCCTGGTCCCCGGGCCCGGCTCCGAGCCCGGCGAGGCCAGGGCCTACCAGCCGGGCGACGACGTGCGCCGGATGGACTGGGCGGTCACCGCCCGCACCACCGAGCCGCACATCCGGGAGACCGTCGCCGACCGCGAGCTGGAGACCTGGATCGTGGTCGACCTGTCCGGCAGCCTGTTCTTCGGCACCGCCGCGTGTGAGAAGCGCGACCTCGCGATCGCCGCGACGGCCGCGATCGCCCACCTCACCGGCGGCGGTGGCAACCGGCTCGGCGCGATCGTGGCCACCGGGGACAAGACCGTCCGGATCCCGCCGCGCGGCGGCCTCGCGCACGCTCGCGGCCTGATCCGCAAGGTCGCCGAGACCCCCCGCGCGCCCGAGGGTGTGCGCGGCGACCTGGCCGACGCGCTCGAACAGCTGCGCCGTCCACCACGCAGGCGCGGGCTGGCCGTGGTGGTCTCCGACTTCCTCGGCGACCTCGACTGGCAGCGGCCGCTGCGCGCGCTGTCCACCCGCCACGACCTGATCGCGGTCGAGGTGGTCGACCCGCGCGACGTCGACCTGCCCGACGTGGGCACCGTGGTGCTCGCCGACCCGGAGTCCGGGCGCCAACGCGAGGTGCACGCCTCGCCGTTGCTGCGCAAGGAGTTCGGCGCCGCGGCGGCCGAGCACCGGGCGATGGTCGCCGCCGGCGTGCGCCGGGCCGGTGGCGGGCACCTGGTGCTGCGCACCGACTCGGACTGGATCGCCGACACCGTTCGGTTCGTCGTCGCCAGGAAACGTCGCTGGTCGGGGGGAGGGGTGACCTGAGTGCTGAACCTGAGCTTCCGTAACTTCACCGCGCCCTGGTGGTTCCTGCTGCTGGTCGCGGTCGCGGTGATCGCCGTCGGCTACGTGGTCGTGCAGCGGATGCGCCGCCGGCGCACCATGCGCTTCACCAACCTCGAGCTGCTGGAACGGGTCATGCCCAAGCGGCAGGGCTGGGTTCGGCACGTGCCGCCGATCGTGCTGGTGATCTCGTTGATGCTGCTGACCACCGCGATGGCCGGGCCGACCGCCGAGCAGCGGGTGCCGCGCAACCGGGCCACCGTGATGCTGGTGATCGACGTCTCGCTGTCGATGGAGGCCACCGACGTCGAGCCGACCCGGCTGCGGGCCGCGCAGGACGCCGCGAAGGATTTCGTCACAGGGCTGACCCCGGGCATCAACCTCGGGCTGATCGCGTTCGCCGGTACCGCGACCGTGCTGGTCTCGCCGACGACCGACCGGGAGGGCGTGGCCAACGCGATCGACAACCTGCGCCTGGCCGAGTCCACCGCGACCGGGGAGGCCATCTTCGCCGCGCTGCAGGCCATCGACGGCTTCGCGCAGGTGATCAGTGGGGTCGAGGGCGCACCGCCGGCCAGGGTCGTGCTGATGACCGACGGCAAGCAGACCATCCCGACCGATGACGGCGACGACCCCCGGGGCGCGTTCACCGCGGCCAGGGCGGCGGCCGACGCGCAGGTCCCGGTGTCCACCATCTCCTTCGGCACCGAGACCGGCGAGGTGACCATCGACGGCAAGACCCAGCCGGTGCCCGTCGACGACGAGTCGATGCGCGAGATCGCCCGGCTCTCCGAGGGGGAGTTCTACCGGGCGGCCACCGCCGACCAGCTGCACCGGGTCTACGACACGCTGGGTGAGCAGATCGGGTACGAGACCAAGGACGCGGACGCCAGCAGACCCTGGTTGATGCTCGGCACGCTGGCCGCGTTGGCGGCGGCCGGGAGCGCGTTACTGGTCGGCCAACGGCTCCCCTGAGCACGCATACCAGTCGGTATGTAGGAAATGTCCGAAATCGATCAAGCGGCCGCTTGGCTCCCGCGCGCATGTGCGACTGCATGTGCCGATACCCTTGCGAGCGCACATATCGGCTTCCCGAGGAGTGGCGTGGTGGGACGTTCAGTGCTCGTTACCGGGGGTAATCGGGGAATCGGACTGTCGATTGCCCAGGCTTTCGTCGCGCAGGGGGACAAGGTCGCGGTGACCTACCGGGGCAAGCCCCCGCCGGACGGCCTGTTCGGCACTCGCTGTGACGTCACGGACACGGCCCAGGTGGACGCCGCGTTCACCGAGGTCGAGCAGCACCAGGGTCCGGTCGAGGTGTTGGTGTCCAACGCCGGCATCACCGACGACACGCTCCTGATGCGCATGGCCGAGGACCAGTTCACCCGGGTGCTGGACACCAACCTGACCGGTGCCTACCGGGTGGCCAAACGCGCCAGCAGGGGCATGCTGAAGGCCCGCTGGGGGCGGATGATCTTCATCTCCTCGGTGGTCGGCCTGACCGGCGGCCCCGGCCAGATCAACTACGCCGCCAGCAAGGCCGGGCTGATCGGCGTGGCCCGCTCGATCGTGCGCGAGATGGGCAACCGCAACATCACCGCCAACGTCGTCGCTCCCGGTTTCGTCAGCACCGACATGACCGACGCGGTGTCCGACGAGCGGCGGGAGCTGATCCTGGCCCAGGTCCCGGCCGGTCGCTACGGGCGTACCGACGAGATCGCCGCCTCGGTCACCTTCCTGGCCTCCGACCTCGCCGGCTACATCACCGGCGCGATCCTGCCGGTGGATGGCGGCCTGGGTATGGGGCACTGACCGGGCCTGACAGACTGATGCCCTCCATTTGACCTAACAGGAGGGACGGACGTGACCGGTCTGCTCGAGGGGAAGCGCCTGCTCATCACCGGAGTCATCACGGACGCGTCGATCGCGTTCCACGCGGCGCGGATGGCCCAGGAGCAGGGAGCGAGCGTGGTGCTCACCGGTTTCGGCCGGATGAGCCTGGTCGAGCGGATCGCCAAGCGACTGCCGAAGCCGGCGCCCGTGATCGAGCTGGACGTGCAGAACGACGACCAGCTCGCCACCCTGGCCGACCGGGTCCGCGAGCACACCGACGGGCTGGACGGCATCCTGCACTCGATCGCCTTCGCCCCGCAGACCTGCCTCGGCGCGCCGTTCATGGACGCCCCGCGAGCCGATGTGTCCACGGCCTTCGAGGTCACGGCGTACTCGTTCAAGTCGTTGACCGTGGCCCTGCTGCCGCTGCTGTCCGACCGCGCCTCGGTGGTCGGCATGGACTTCGACGCCAGGGTCGCCTGGCCGGCCTACAACTGGATGGGCGTCTCGAAGGCGGCGCTGGAGTCGGTCAACCGCTACCTGGCGCGTGACCTCGGCCCGCAGGGCATCCGGGTGAACCTGATCTCCGCCGGCCCGCTGAAGACCATGGCCGCCAAGTCGATCCCCGGCTTCGAAGGGCTGGAGGCGGGCTGGGACGGCCGCGCGCCGCTCGGCTGGGACGCCGAGGACGCGACCCCGGTCGCCAAGTCCATCTGCGCGCTGTTGTCCGACTGGCTGCCGGCCACGACCGGATCGATGATCATGGTCGACGGCGGTGTGCACATGTTGGGCCAGTGATGGACGCGCTGCTCTGGTTGTCCTTCGGCGGCCCGGACCGGCCCGAGGACGTGCGGCCGTTCCTGGAGAACGTGACGCGCGGCCGGGGCGTGCCGCCCGAACGGCTCGACGAGGTCGAACACCACTACCTGTCCTTCGGCGGTGTGTCCCCGATCAACCAGCTCAACCGGTCGGCGATCGCCGCCACCGAGGCCGCGCTGCACCGGCAGGGGATCGACCTGCCGGTGTACTTCGGCAACCGCAACTGGCATCCGCTGGTCGAGGACACCCTGGCGCGGATGCGCGCCGACGGGGTGGCCCGGGCGCTGGTCTTCCCGACCAGCGCCTACGGCGGCTACTCGGCGTGCCGCCAGTACGACGAGGACATCGAGCGCGCCCGCGCGGCGGTCGGCGACGGGGCGCCGGAACTGGTGAAGCTGCGGCAGTTCTTCGACCACCCGCTGTTCGTCGAGGCGTTCGCGGACGCGGTGGTCGCGGCGGCCGCCGGCTTCACCGACTACCGGCTGGTGTTCACCGCGCACTCGGTGCCCCTGGCCGCGGACGCCGCCTCCGGTCCGCCCGAGGAGGGCGGCGGGCGGTACTCCCGCCAGGTGGCCGAGGCGTCCCGGCTGATCGCCGAGGCGGTCGGCGCGCCCGACCACGACGTGGTGTGGCAGTCCCGGTCGGGGCCGCCGCAGGTGCCGTGGCTGGAGCCGGACATCCTGGACCACCTGGACGCGTTGGCGGGCAAGGGTGTCCAGGCGGTCGTGGTGTGCCCGGTCGGGTTCGTCAGCGACCACCTCGAGGTCGTCTGGGACCTGGACACCGAGGCCGCGGCGAAGGCCGCCGAGCACGGCATGGGCTTCGCCAGGGCGGCCTGCCCCAGCGGGGACGAGCGGTTCGCCGACCTCGTGGTCGAGCTGGTCGGCGAGCACATCGCGGACCGGCCGGCGCGGAAGCTGTCGGCGTTCCCGGCCGCGGGCTGCACGGTCAACGGCGCCCCGTGCGCGCCCGGCTGCTGCGCGCCTCAGCGCCGGGCCAGGTAGGCCTCGCCGCGCGGGGAGAGCCGGTAGCCGACCTCCAGGCTCAGGGTGAGGCCGAGGTTCTTGAGCTTGCGCACGTCCACCTTGAACGGGAGCATCTCGCGGCCGAACTCCTCGGCGAGGTCGCCCGCGCGCACCGCCGGCCTGCGCCGAATGATGTCCAATGTGGACTCCGTCCACGGGCCGTGGGTGCTGGCCGCGTCCAGCCTGGCCAGCCTGCGGGAGATCTCCTCGACGTCCGCTGTGGACAGCGCGGCGTCGGCGGCCAGCAGCGCGCGCGGGTCCGGCTCGTCGGTGTGGTGCAGCCGCAACAGGTACACCGGATCGCCGGCCGACCCGCGCAGGTCGGCGACCACCGCGGCGACCGAGGCGTACCCGGCGGCGACGGCGTCCTTCTTGCGGATCCGCGACGGCGGCACGACCTCGACCGAGTCGACCACCACCCGCCCGGCGGTGGTCCGGTAGACGTTGCCCGCGGTGACCTGCCGACGCCGCCAGCGCCGGAACATCACGGTGATCGACCCGTTCTGGATGCCCTCGTGCAGGCGCTTCTCGATCAGCACCGCGCCTACAGGCGGCCCGCGTGGTCGGCCAGCGTGCGCACGGCGTCCGCGACCGCGGCACACCTGGCGGTGCGCACCGCGTGGAACAGCGGACGCAGCGCCTCGGCCCGCTTGTGCGCGGCGGACGCGGACAGCGCGCCGCCCGGCTCGTCCTCCATCGCCAGCTCCAGGATCGAGGCCACCTCGGCGGCCCTGGCCAGCACCCGCACCGCGCGCTGGGGCATCGCCTCCGGCCAGCTGGCCTTGGTCCGCTCGGCGATCCTGGCCTGCAACTCCTCGCGCACGCCGGTGCGCTTCTTGGCCACGCCGAGCTCGATCAGCATGCCGGCGGCCACCCGCATCGCACCGGTCAGCTCGTGCTCGGCCTCGCCGAGCGGCACGTTCGCCGCCGGCGGCAGCTGGGTGATGTCGAACACCGTCCAGCGCATGATCCCGGTGTCCACCCGGCCGACCCGCTCCGGCACGATGCCCAGCCCGTCGAGCACGACCGCCTCGCCGGAGCGCAGCGCCTCGGAGGCGAAGGGGCTCGGCCCGCCGAGGCCGCGCACGTCGCCGGGCACCGGCATCGCCAGTTGGGCGGCGTCCGCGCCGGCTCTGCGCAGGGCGGCCAGCAGGGTGGCGAGTCCGGCGCCGGGGGTACCACGTTCGGGGAGCTCCAGGGAGGCCGCCAGCCGCTCGTCCGCGGCGACCACCTCGTGCGACTCGGCCCAGCACTGCAGGGCATCGAGCACATCATCGGCGGCGGCGGAGCCACTCAACCACGCCGAGGACCACACCGCCATTGTCGCGCTGGGTGATGACACGATCCAGAGATTACGCGACCAGGGTTACCACCCGTTCGGGGTGGGTGAGGAATGATCGCCCTACTTTGTGTGCATCGGACCGACCTGGCGGCCGAGCAGCTCACGAAATCGGAGCAACTCCGCCTGGTCGTCGAACGCCCGCAGTGGCACCGGGAACAGCGCGGCGGCCTCCTCGGTGCGCAACACGAAACTACGCCGGGTCTCCAGCCAGCCGGTCAGCGTCGACCAGCGCAGGTCGCTGTAGGCGGTGCCGTCCACGGTCATCACCCGCAGGGACTGCTCGTCCGCGGTCGCGGTCACCGTCGAGGCCGCCACCGGGTTGCGGCGGAACGACGAGTACACGCCGAGCACCGGCAACGCGCCGATGACCACCGCGCAGCCGACGCCGAACAGTCCGGGGACGGGTTCGCCGAGGAGCAACAGCACCGCGCCGAACACCGCGAGCGCGGCGGCGAACCACGGCGTCCACCGGTACAGCGGGGTCACCGCGCGCACCGCGTCGCTCCAGTCGGCCGGCTGCGGATTCCACCGCAGCTCGAGCTGGTTTTCGGCCATGGTTGGCAAACTAGTGCCATCGCCGGTCCCGTAGGGGTCCGGGTCGTGGACAGCCGGTAGCTGGAGTCGCTCCACGTCGACCCGTCGGCGGAGTTTGCGTAGCGTCAGGACCGTGACAGGACCCGAGAACCTCCCGCGGACCGCGGGAGAGCTGCGCGCGGCGGGGTACGCGCCGCGCGGCGTCAAGACCGAGATTCGTGAGAACCTGCTGACCGCGCTGCGTGCCGGGCGCAACCCGTGGCCGGGCATCGTCGGCTTCGACCGCACCGTCTTACCCCAGCTGGAGCGGGCGTTGCTGGCCGGGCACGACGTGGTGCTGCTCGGTGAGCGCGGGCAGGGCAAGACCAGGCTGTTACGCACGATCGTCGGCCTGCTGGACGAGTGGTCGCCGGTGATCGAGGGCGCGGAGCTCGGTGAGCACCCGTTGGACCCGATCACCCCCGCGTCCCGCCGCCGCGCGGCCGAGCTCGGCGACGCGCTGCCGGTGGCCTGGCGCCACCGCGACGAGCGGTACGCCGAGAAGCTGGCCACCCCGGACACCTCCGTCGGCGACCTGATCGGTGACGTCGACCCGGTGAAGGTCGCCGCCGGGCGCAGTCTCGGCGACCCGGAGACCATCCACTTCGGACTGGTGCCGAGGGCCCACCGGGGCATCGTCGCGGTCAACGAGCTGCCGGACCTGGCCGAGCGGATCCAGGTCGCGCTGCTGAACGTGATGGAGGAGCGGGACATCCAGGTCCGCGGCTACACGCTGCGGCTGCCGCTGGACGTGTTGCTGGTCGCGACGTCCAACCCGGAGGACTACACCAACCGGGGGCGGATCATCACCCCGCTCAAGGACCGGTTCGGCGCCGAGGTGCTCACCCACTACCCGCTGACCGTGGCCGCCGAGGTCGAGGTGATCAAGCAGGAGGCCGAGCTGCTCGCCGAGGTCGGCGACCCGCTGCTGGAGGTGCTGGCCAGGTTCGTGCGCAACCTGCGCGAGTCGCCGGCGATCGACCAGCGGTCCGGGGTGTCGGCGCGGTTCGCGGTGGCCGCCGCGGAGACGGTGTCGGCCGCCGCGCTGCGCCGGTCCGCGCTGATCGGCGAGGACCCGGCCGTTGCCCGCCCGATCGACCTGGACGCGGTGCCCTCGGTGCTGCGCGGCAAGCTGGAGTTCGAGTCCGGCGAGGAGGGCCGGGAGGTCGAGCACCTGGTGCACCTGCTGCGCCGCGCGGTCGCCGAGACGGCCAAGGACAAGTTCGCCGGCCTGGACCTCAAGCCGCTGGTGGACGCGGTCGTGGACGGTCACCTGGTGGCCACCGGTGAGCGGGTGCCGGGCAGCGAGGTGCTGGCGGCGTTACCGGAGCTGCCGGTGCTGCACGAGGTCGCCACGCGGCTGGACGTCCGGCCGACCGACCCGCCAGGCCGGATCGCCGCCGCCGTGGAACTGGCCCTGGAGTCGCTGTACCTGCGTCGCCGGTTGGCCAAGGACTCCAGCGAGAACGCCGACGGCACCACGGTGTACGGACCGTGAGCGAGAGCGGAGTCGCGTACTTCGAGGACAGTTCCCAACCTCGCCGGCGACAGCTTGGCGAGGTGGTTGCGACCCGAGCCGGCTCGTTGCCAACTGTCCTCGCCGCCTGGACTGACGAGCAGCGCAGGCGCGTCAGCGCCGAGCAGCGGAGGAGGGAAGGCGGCGTGTTAGCGACGGAGCGAAGCGAACCGAGGTCAACGCCATGAGTCTGCCGGATCGGTTCGATTACGGGCCGTGGCATGACGGGCCGGATCCGTTGGCGCCGCCGGTCGACCTGCGGGAGGCGTTGGACGCGATCGGGCAGGACGTGTTGGACGGCCGGTCGCCGCGCTCGGCGCTGGAGGAACTGCTGCGCCGGGGCACGCCGAACACCTCCGGTCTCGACGAGCTGACCAGACGGCTCTGGGAACGGCGCGCGCAGATTCAGCGCCGGCACAACCTCGACGGCACGCTGCGCGAGGTGCGCGAGCTGCTGGCCGAGGCGTTGCGCGCGGAGAAGGCGGCGCTGTTCCCCGACCCGGACGACGACGCCCGGTTCCGGGAGGCCCAGCTCGACGCGCTCCCCTCGGGCACCGCGGCGGCGGTCCGGGAGCTGGCCGAGTACGACTGGCGCTCCGAACAGGCCCGCGAGTCCTACCGCAAGATCCAGGACCTGCTCGGCCAGGAACTGCTGGAGTCGCGGTTCCAGGGCATGAAGGACGCCCTGTCGAACATGTCCCAGGAGGACACCGAGCGCATCCGCCGGATGATGGCCGACCTCAACGAGCTGCTGCTGGCCCACCTGCGCGGCGAGGACACCACCACCAAGTTCGGCGAGTTCATGCGCCAGCACGGCGAGTTCTTCCCGGAGAACCCGCGCAATACCGAGGAGCTGATCGACGCGCTGGCCCAGCGGTCGGCCGCCGCGCAGCGCATGCTGAACTCGATGTCCGACCAGCAGCGGGCCGAGCTGGCCGAGCTGATGGGCAACGCGTTCGGCGACCCGCGACTGGTCGAGCAGGTCGCCTCGCTGGACGCGAACCTGCGCGCGCTGCGGCCGGGGGAGGACTGGACCGGCTCGGCCCGCTTCCGCGGCAACCAGCCGCTCGGCCTCGGTGAGGGCGCGCAGGCGATGGCCGACCTGGCGGAGATCGACGCGCTGGCCGAGCAGCTTGGGCAGTCCTATCCCGGCGCGCGGCTGGAGGACATCGACCTGGAGGCGCTGGAGCGCCAGCTCGACGAGGACTCGTCGGTCGACGCCCGCAGGCTGGCCGAGCTGGAACGTGAGCTGCGCGCCCAGGGCCTGCTTGAGCGTGCCCCGGACGGCTCGCTTCGGTTGTCCCCCAAGGCATTGCGCCGGCTCGGGCAGAGCGCGCTCAAGGACGTGGTGAACGCCGTGCGCCGGCAGGGCCAGCGCGACGCCCGGCAGGCGGGCGCGGCCGGTGAGCCGACGGGTGCCACCCGGCCGTGGCAGTTCGGCGACACCGAGCCGTGGGACGTGCCCCGGACCGTGCGCAACGCGGTCATGCGCACCGCCTCAACGGGGCCGGTGTCCCTCGATGTGGTGGATGTCGAGGTGACCGAGACCGAGCAGCGGGCCAGGGCCGCGGTCGCGTTGTGCGTGGACACGTCGTGGTCGATGGTGCAGGACGGCCGGTGGGTGCCGATGAAGCGCACCGCGCTGGCGCTGCACCAGCTGATCACCACCCGGTTCCGCACCGACGCGCTGCAGCTGGTCACCTTCGGCCGGCACGCCCGCACGGTGGATCTCGCCGAGCTGGTCGGGCTGGAGGGGGTGTGGGAGCAGGGCACGAACCTGCACCACGCGCTGCTGCTGGCCGGCCGGCACCTGCGCCGGCATCCGGACGCGCATCCGGTGGTGCTGGTGGTGACCGACGGCGAGCCGACGGCCCACCTCGAACGGGACGGCGAGGCGGAGTTCAGCTACCCGCCGCTGCCGGCGACCCTGCGCAAGACGGTGGCCGAGGTGGACGCGCTGGCCAAGCTCGGTGCGTCGGTGTCGGTGTTCATGCTCGGCGAGGACCCCAAGCTGGCGGAGTTCGTCAACCTGATCGCCCGGCGCAGCGGCGGCCGGGTGGTGAACCCGGATCTGGACGGGCTCGGCGCCGCGGTGGTCGGCGACTACCTGCGCAGCAGGCGGGTGTGAGCGGGCCGGGAACGGGCGCTGCCTAGAGTGAGTCCGTGGCGTTTCGCCCCGGGCACACCTACGACAACGTCTACCTGCTGGTGGTGGACGCGTCTGGCTACTCCAGCGTCGTGCGGCACAACCCGCTCGACCGGGCGGCGCACGCGTTCGATCTGCTGCGCGAGCGCACCGTCGCCCGGGTCAGCGAGCTGGCCGCGGCGCACGGCTGCGCCCGCGCCGACCTGTGGTCGTGGCGCGGCGACGGCGGGATGCTCGCCGTGCACGACGAGAGCGAGAGCGTCGCGCGGGACGTGGCGCTGGCCGCGGCCAGGGACATCCTGCGGGTCGACCTGCCGGCCGTGCGCGAGGAGCTGAGCCACACCGAGCTGCGCGGGGAGCTGCGGCTGCGGGTGGCCGTGCACAAGGGCACCATCCGCTACACCGAGGACGGCCGGACCGGCGCGATCCACTCGCCGGTGATCAACCTCGCGGCGCACCTGGAGGAGCTGACCCCGCCGGACTGCCTCGCGGTGTCCGAGGCGGTGTACCAGGTCGCCGGCCCGCATGCCGAGCACTTCGTGTTCGTCGGCGACCACGAGCGCAGCAACGTCTACCTGATGACCCCGTCCGGCACGGCGCGCGACGCCCGCCGGGCGTGGCTGGCCAAGGCCGGGCTTGCCGGAAGCACGCCGGTGTTCGCCCAGCCCCAGCGGCCAAGCCAGCTGGAGAAGGTGCGCTTGGTGCGCGCCGCGCACGCCGACGTCCTCGACCTGGGCACCGGGTTGCGCACGTCCTCGGGTTACCTGACCACCGCGGAACGTCCGGCGCACTACCGGGACGAGGTGCTGGCGTTCCTCGCGCGCGGCGGCACCTACCGGTGTGTGCTGTTGGATCCGGACTGCGCGGCGACGGCGACGCTCGCGGAATATCGCGGCGAGGACCTGCCGGCGAAGATCAGGAATTCGATCGTCGCGTTCGGACGTTTCAAAGAACGCCACGGCGCGGTGACCGATAATCTGCACGTGTACCAGACGCGCGCCTTTCCCGGATTCGCCGCGATTGCCGTCGACCTGAACTCGGCGGACGCCATGATCCTCTATTCGCCGTACCTGATGAGCATGAAGATCCCCGGTATCCACGTCGAACACGGTGATTCCCCGCATTACCTGGCGACCACGTCATCGGGCCGGCTGCTGCCCGACATCGCGGCGCTGATCCAGGCCGTGGTGACCCCGGCGACCCTGGAACGGGTGCTGTAGTCAGTTACGCTCAGGTCAGAGCTCTTCACCAGCCGGCACGTTCCGGTGCCCGCGACCTGGGAGGTGCGCATGGCCGTATGGCGGAAGAGCAGCGCGAGCAACAGCAATGGCGGGGATTGCGTCGAACTGGCCGCGATACCGGGCGCGGTACTGGTGCGCGACTCCAAGGACCGCGCCGCCCGGCCGCTGCGATTCCCCAGCGCGGAATGGCGGATGTTCCTCGCCGGCCCGCCCACCGGAAAACATCACTACGAGTACGCGTAGCCGTTGGGCAGTTCCAGCGGCAGGCATTTGCTCAGCATCGTGCGCACATAAGCCGCGGCGGTGAGCGAGGCGTACCGGCGCCAGGCGTCGTCGCGGTGTCCGTCGCCGTAGTCGCTGATCCCGCGGACGACGAACCATTCCTTGCCGTTGAGGAAGCTGCTGCGGCCGATGCCGGCGCCCTCCATCTCCACGGCGAGAAAACCGTGTCTGGTGGCGAGTTCGTCGCGGGTGGCCACGTCCCGCAGCGAGATGTCCGCGCTGCCGATCGATCCGTAGTGCACCTTGGGCATGCCGCCCCGGGGGTGCCCGCTGAGGTTGCGCCGTGGGTGGGGGAGCGGGTCGCCTGCCCGGTCACGCAGCACGTCGGTGTGCTGTGGGGGCCTGCCGTACCCGGTCAGGTTGGCTGGCCGCCCTTTGCCAAGCCAGGTCTCCCACGGTCGTTGGCCACCGAGTTCGTCGGCCTTGAGGAGGTCCGCGCACCGGACGAACCGGGGTGACGGGCGGGGGAACTGCCGGCGTGGCTGGTCGCCGTCGGCGACGCTGCGCACGTGGCCGTAGTCGACGACTCCCTGGGTGGCCACCACGACGTCACCGAGCCGGACGTGGTGGTCTGGCCGTTGCCGGTTCGGGATGCCGGCCGCGATGCCGACCATGAGCACGGCGGTGACCGTCGGAAAGCTGCGCAGCAGATGCGTACACCCGGCGGCCGCCGCGTCGGTGGCGGTCTCGCCGAGCAGGGTCAGCGCGGCGTGGTGGCGCTGCCCGGCCTCCCGGCTGGGGACCGAGCCGAGTACGTAGGTCGCGGGGTCCCTGGCGACGTAGTGCTCGGTCGGGGCGTCGAGCAGCGCGCGCATCGCGGCGAACTCCTCGGGGATCGCCGTGACGAGGCCGATGGTCGGGCAGGCGTGCGCGTCGACCGACTCCGGGGACCGTGGTTGCGGAAGCCGGTCGGTCCCCGACGTCGGGGTGACCGTCTGCTCGGCCTGGCTTCCGCTGTCTAACGTGGTCATCGCACGGCTGCGCCTCCTTCGTTCAGGTGCCGGGGCTGATGCCCGCCAGCACCGAGTCGATGATCTTGTCGAGGTCCTCGTCCTGGGTCGCGACCTCCTGTAGCGAGTAGAAGGCCTCCACGAACTCGCTGGTGGTCTGGAGATCGTCGCGCACGAGTGCCTCGCGGTAGGGGTCCTCGATGTTGACGATGAGGTCCTCGTCGGACGGGAACTCGAGCAGGGTGAACGACGCCCGCATCCCGATGTGCATGCCGGCGGAGAACGGGATGACGCGAATGCTGATGTTGGGCTGCCTGGCCATCTCCTTGAGGTGGACCAGTTGCGCGCGAGCCACCGCCGGCCCGCCGATCCAGCGGTGCAGGGCGGCCTCGTCGATGATGAACCAGATCTCGCGGCCCGCGTCCGGGTCGAGGATCTGCTGGCGGCGCTTGCGGATGCGGACGCTGCGCTCGATCTTCTCCTCGTCGGACTCGTAGCCGCGGATGATCGCCCTGGTGTAGTCCTCGATCTGGAGCAACCCCGGCACGACGTAACCGATGAACTGCCGGACCCGCAGGGCGGAGTCCTCGTAGGCGATGAACTCGAGGAACTGCTGGCTGTGCACGCTGCGGTAGGCGTCCCACCACGACTTCTCCTTGGCGCGGGTGACGTCGAGCAGGCGCGTGGTCGTGTCCTGGTCGCTGACGCCGTAGAAGTGCAGCAGCGCCATCACGTCGGAGGTCGACACGTGCACGGCGCCGGTCTCGATCCGGATGACCTTGGAGACCGACCAACCGAGGGAGTCCGCGACCGCCCGCTGGGTGTGGCCGGTGGTGTCCCGCATCCGGCGCAGCTCGGCGCGAAGCCGTCGCTGCTGCATCACCTGGCTGGCGCCCTCTGCCATGACATCTCCCTCGACGCGCGTCCTGCCGGAATGCCACTAGCAGAACGCCACGTGGCAGAATGATACCTCCGAAAAGGCATGCGGCACCGTAGCAGCTGTCAAAACGATAGGCGCGGAATGTCGACTGGCATTCACTCGATCAGGCAGCGGTGCTCGAGCACGGGTGTCGACACACTCGTACGCCGTGGCGGCAGGCGCCACCACGGCGTACGAGGTCAGCTGTCGGCGGTCGGGCTACGAGGTGACGTCCTTGGTGCGGAACCGCCGGGCCGCGAGCAGTCCGAAGATCGCCGCGTAGGTCACCGCGGAGAACGCGCCGGCCGCCATGTTCGACCAGTCGATGTCGGTGGAGATCAGGTCGGACCAGGCGAACGCGTAGTGCGTCGGCAGGTAGTCGCGCAGCCCCTCCAACGCGGTGATCTGGTCGAGGATCTGCGACAGGATCGCCACCAGCACCGTGCCGCCGACCGCGCCGAGCGGCGCGTCGGTCGACACCGTGAGGAACAGCGCGAGGCCCGCCACCCACAGCAGGTGGATCGCCAGGTAGATGACCGTGAACAGCAACGCGAGCATCGCCTGGTCGAACGAGATCGCGTCCCCGGTCGGGCTCACCGCCTCGCCCGTGCCGTAGAAGAGCACGCCGACCAGCAGCGACACCGCCGGCAGCAGGATCACCGCCAGCAGCGACAGCAGCCCGGAGGTGATCGCCTTCTGGCGCATCAGCCGGTGCCGGGGGATCGGCATCGCCAGCAGGTACTTCAGGCTCGACCAGGACGCCTCGCTGGCGATCGTGTCGCCGAAGAACAGCGCCACGATCATCGGCAGCAGGAAGCTCGACACGGCGAACAGCACGAACACCACGAAGTTCGGCGCGCTGGAGGTCGCCAGGTCGACGAAGCCGCCGGAGCGCTGCCCGGTCGCGTCGGTGCCGAACTCGAAGGCCGCCCACAGGATCCACGGCAGCAGCACCAGGAAGCCGAGCACCAACTGCACCCGCCGCCGCCGAAGCTGGCGAGCCAGCTCGACCCGCAGCCGCAACGTCCGCCGCGCCTTGTAGCCGACCACCGACCCGTCCGGCGCGACCTCGATCTTCTCGTGCGCCGCCGCATCCGTCAGCTGCGCAAGCGCAGCCGGATCGGTATGGACGTCCGCCTCCCCGGATTTTTCCCTTGTGGTCACGTTGTGTGAATCCCGTTCGGTATGGTGCGTACCAGTGGCTGGGTCGCGTCCCGTTCCCCTTGGGTGCGGCTGTTGAGCACTCGGTTCGTGCTGGCTCTCTTCGCGGGGTCCAGTGTTCATGGTCGGCTTTCCTCTCCGACCAGTTGCAGGAAGGCGTCTTCCAGGCGGCGGCGGGGGCCTGCCTGTTCGACCGCGACGCCGGCCCGGACCAGCGTGGCCAGTGCCTCCGCGCGCGGCAGACCGTTCAGGTCCGCGTGCACCAGCGGCCCATCGACCACCACGTCGTGGACGCCGTCGGCCTCGCGCAGCAGGTCGGCCGCGTCCGTCGGGCGGTCGACCCGGAACGTCGCCTCGCTCGCGCCGCCGACGATCGACTCCACCGGGCCGCTCGCGACCAGCTTGCCGTGGTGCATCACGACCACGTGGTCACAGGTCTGCTCGACCTCGGCCAGCAGGTGCGAGGACACCAGCACCGTGCGGCCGGCCGACGCGTACCGCTGCAGCACCTCGCGCATCTGGTGGATCTGGGGCGGGTCGAGCCCGTTGGTCGGTTCGTCGAGTACCAGCAGGTCCGGCAGGCCGAGCATCGCCTGCGCGATCGCCAGCCGCTGGCGCATGCCCTGGCTGTAGGTCCGGACCCGGCGGTGCACCGCGTCCCCGAGGCCGGCGATCTCCAGCGCCTCGGTGAAGTGCGCCTTGTCGGTCGGCCGTCCGGTGGCCGCCCAGTACAGCTCCAGGTTCGCCTGTCCGGACAGGTGCGGCAGGAAGCCGGCGCCCTCGACGAACGAGCCGATCCGGGACAGCACCGGCGCGCCGGCGTACACCCGGTGACCGAACACCCTGATGTGGCCGTCGGTGGGCCTGATCAGCCCCATCAGCATCCGCAGCGACGTCGTCTTGCCGGCGCCGTTCGGGCCGAGCAGCCCGAGCACCTGCCCGCGCTCCACCCGGAAGGACAGGTCGTCGACCGCCTTCACCTTGCCGGGGTAGGACTTCGACAGGTTCTCGATCACCAGCGGCACGTCGTCCAGCGCGGTGTCGTGGTCGACCGACCGGCGACGCCGGATGGCGCCGACGATGCTCGCCAGCACGACCACCCCGAGCACGATCCCGATCCCGACCAACGGACCGGCCGGCGGCCCGGTGTCGGAGTTGGTGCCGGTGACCACCGGCGCCTCGATGGCGGCCGCGTCCTCCACCAGCGACACCCGGTAGGCGGCCGCCTGGGCCGGTGTGGCGTAGGCCTGGTCGGTGGTGCTGACCACCAGCTCGACCCGGCGGTCGGTCTCGATCGGCCGGACGATCCCCGGCAGCGTGACGGTGACCTCGACCGGGCTGCCGTCGGCCGGCAGCGCCGGGATCCGCAGCGGCGAGACCGCCGAGCCGGGCAGCAGCCGGATCCCGTCCTTGCCGACGTCGTAGAGCTTCGCGAACAGCACCGCGCCATCCGGCGCCGGCATTCCCGGCATGCCGGCGACCCGCAGCCGGACCGTCGGCGAGCCGGCGATCAGCAGCTGGTTGTTCACCGGCCGGCTGGCGAACCGCGCGGCCTGGCCGGGTAGGTCGATCGCCAGCCTGCCGGCCAGCCGCGACGAACTGCCGATCACCGCGCCGAGACCGGGCATGCTGCTCACCGACGCCGGGTTGCCGCCCGGCGGGTTGATGATCGTCTGCTCCGGGCCGTAGAGCGGCACCCGGCGGCGCTCGGTCTCGCCCGCGCCGTCGATGCCCGGGTAGGTGCCGGTCGACACGGTGCGCACCGAGGGCGCGCCCTGCACCCGCAGCGCACCCTGCACGGCGTACTCGAAGCCCGCGCCGGGGTCGGTGCCCCGGCCGCGCAGGTGGAAGTCGAACCAGTCGGCGATCTTGCCGCGCAGGCCGGGGCCCGGCTGGCCGCCGTCGTGCCCGCCGGTGTACCAGATGACCCGGACCTTGCCGCCGGCTGCCGCGATCTGCCGCGCGGTCGCGTCGGACTGGTCGAGCCCGAACAGGGTGTCCTGCTCGCCCTGCACCAGCAGGGTCGGCTGGGTGATGTTGGCGGTCACCGTGCTCGGCGAGACCGAGCGCAGCAGGTCGACGGTCTGCTGGCTGGCCCGGCCGGTGGTGGCCACCTCGGCGTAGGCCGCGCAGAAGTCCTCGCGGAACTTGCCGCACGGGTCGCCGGGGTCGATGCCGCCGCCGGTCGGGGCCCCGCCCTGGGGAGCCGCGCCGTCCTCGGCTGGCGCCTCGGCCGGTGCGCCGCCCGGGTTCGCCGGCGCGTCCGCGTCGTCGTCCTCGTCGCCGGCCTCGACCGCGTCGGTGCTCGGGTCGAGCCCGGAACCGCCGACCCCGGCGGCGAAGAAGATGCCCGCCCAGGACCGCTTGAACACGCCGTTGTCGGCGAAGGCGTTGGCCGCCGGGGTGTTGGGCAGTGTGCCGGTGGTGGCCGAGTTGGGCAGCAGCGCCTGACTCAGGTCGTTGTAGGTGATCGTCGGCGCGAGCGCGTCGACCCGCTCGTCGGTGCCGGCCAGCAGCAGCGACAGCGCGCCGCCGTAGGAGCCGCCGGTGACGCCGACCTTCGGGTCGCCATCGGCGTCGGTGACCACTTCCGGCTGTTCGGCGAGCCAGCTGACCAGCTCGCTCGCGTCGGCGACCTCGGCTTCGGGGGCGTTCAGCGCGATCTGGCCGGAGCTGCGGCCGAACCCGCGGGCCGAGTAGGCCAGCGTGACGAACCCGCGCTGGGCGAGTTCGCGGGCCTCGGCGTCGACGCTGTCCTTGCTGCCGCCGAACCCGTGCGCGACGATCACCGCGGGCGCCGGGGTCTGTTCTGGCAGATAGAGTGTGGCGTCGAGGCGGATGCTGGCGTCCGCGCCGGTGAGGGTTTCGTCCCTGGTACGGACTTGGGCCGGCTCGTCGCCACTGTTGAGCCAGACCACGCCGCCTGCGGCGACGACCGCGACGGCCACGCCGAGCAGGAGCCATCGCAGGACGGAACGGGAGATTCGGGGCACGGCATGACCGTATTCGACCGATCCTGAGAGTAGCTGAGAGCCCCCGCAGCGTTCCCGGACCGATTCGTCCTCAATGTCCGCAAATGTGATCTAGGACAACTGGTGCCGACTGGTGTGTTCGCGATCAGCACGGGACAATGACGGAGTTGTGGAGGGGAGTATTCCTTCGCGTCGACGTCGTCAACACGGATCTTCCGTATGGATCCCGGCGTCGGCGGCCAGTGACCCGCTGGCGGGAGAGACCTCCGGTCGTCAACGACGTTGGACCGGAGGTTCCCTGTATGAACGTGCCCGTATGGATCTGGCTCGCCACGGTGGCTGGGCTGATCGTGTTGCTCGTCATCGACCTGGTGATCGTCGATCGCAAGCCACACGAGGTCACGGTCGGCGAGGCAGCCAGGTGGGTGGCCTTCTACGTCGCCTGCGCCCTGCTGTTCGGCGTCGCCATCTGGACGTTCTCCGGCGCTACCTTCGCCGGTGAGTACTTCGCTGGCTACATCACCGAGTACTCGCTGTCGGTCGACAACCTGTTCATCTTCCTGGTGATCATGTCGGCGTTCAAGGTGCCGGCGATCCACCAGCACAAGGTGTTGCTGATCGGCATCGTGCTCGCGCTGGTCCTGCGCAGCATCTTCATCGCGGTCGGCGCCGCGGCCATCGCGCAGTTCAGCTGGGTGTTCTACGTGTTCGGCGCGTTCCTCGTCTACACCGCGGTCAAGCTGTCGAAGTCCAACCTCGGCAAGGAGGACGACGAGGACTACGAGGAGAACCGGGTCACCAAGTGGGCCCGCAAGCTCTTCCCGGTGACCGAGGACTACCAGGACGCCAAGATCTTCACCAAGATCGACGGCCGGCGCTTCGCGACCCCGATGTTCGTGGTGATGATCGCGATCGGCTCGGCCGACCTGATGTTCGCGGTGGACTCCATTCCGGCGATCTTCGGGCTGACCAAGGAGCCGTTCCTGGTCTTCGCGGCGAACGCGTTCGCGCTGATGGGCCTGCGGCAGCTGTACTTCCTGCTCGGCGGGTTGCTCAGGCGGCTGGTCTACCTGTCGATCGGGTTGGCGGTCATCCTCGGCTTCATCGGCGTGAAGATGGTGCTCGAGGCGTTGCACACCAACACGCTGGGCTTCATCAACGGTGGCGAGCCGCTGAACGTCCCGACCGTCGGCATCGAGCTGTCGTTGTCGGTGATCGTCAGCGTGCTGATCATCACCGCGGTGGCCAGCCTGCTGAAGACCCGCAAGGACGGTCGCGCGCAGACCGAGGCGTCGGCGCCGGCCGTCGGCGAGTCCGCTGGCGAACACCCAGGCGAACACCCAGGCGAACACCCAGGCGAACACCCAGGCGAACACCCAGGCGANACCCAGGCGAGCACCCCGGTGAGCCCGTTGGCGAACCGGCGGTGGAGGAGCCGGCTGACCGGCGTCCGTAGTCAGAGCAGCGTGTAGTTGAGGGAGTCGCACACCCGCGACAGCGGGAGATCCAGGCCCGGGTAGTCCAACGGGAGCAGGATGTCCGGCTGCGCGGGGAGTGCGTCCGCCGCCGGTGGGTTCCACAGGCAGACCGCCGGTTCCCCGGAGTCCATCGACGAGCGGTACCAGAGGCCGTCCAGGTCCGGGAACGCGACGCGGATCGCGCGGGCCCAGGCCTGGGTGACGTCCTTGGCGCCGCTGCTGATCTCCTGCGACGCGCCCGCCCTGGTTGGCCACAGCCCGGTCAGGTCGAGCAGGTTGAGGGTGCGTTTGGGCTGGAACACGACCAGGTGCGGGCGCCGGGTTGTCCTGTCCACAATGGACGTCTGCTGGAACACCTCGGCCACGCTGGTGCGCACCGACAGCCCGAAGTAGAGCACGCCGTGCGCCGCCGTGGCGGCCCGCTCGCCGTTGGGTCCCGGCGGGTGCGGGTCGAACCGGGCGTGGGCCAGTGGCCCGGAGTGGCGGAAGGTGTTCCAGCGCTGTTGGTGCCGGCCGGCCGCGGAGAACACGCGCACCAGGCGGGTACCGGAATGCACCGCGACGATGTCCTCGTGCGGGCGCAACATGGTCTTCAGCGCAGCGGGGGCCGGCGGCTGGGGAAGCCGTGACATTCGTCGACGTGTCTCCTGGTCGCCGGCAGCGAGGACGAACCAAGGGTAACCACTCGCCCGGTGTTCGGTAGCGGCTTCCCCCACATCCGCTGGTTCGGCGCTATTCGGGCGTGCCCAGGGTGGCGGCCAGGAGGGCGACCCTGGCCGGGTCGCCGGAGGTCAGCAGCCAGTCGCGGGGGGTGGTTGGCGCGTCGGACAACTGGAGGTCGGCCTGGGGGGTGGTCATGAAGGCGGCCACGATCAGCGGGGGCTGGTCCTCGGGGATCGCCGCGAGCACCACGTCCAGGCCGGGCAGCACGTCGGTGTTGGTGAACTGCCACACCGGCAGCCGCCAGCCGCCCCGGTCCTTCCAGCCGGCGAGCCGGTTCTCGGCGAGGCGATGGCGGATGCGGCTGGGGTCGACGTTCACCCGTTCGGCCGCGCCGGCCACCGTCAGCGCGGTGTCGCGCAGGACAGCCTGCGCGGCCACGGCGCGGGCCCGGGAGTCGCGTTCGCCCTGGTGGCGCGCGGACAGGTCGAGGCCGACGTCGGCGAGGACCGATCGCTGGGTGTCGTCGAAGTAGTCGGCCGGGTCGGGATCGGCGGGGGACAGCTGCCGGGCGGCGTCCTCGACCAGTTCGAGGAACTCGTCGGCGTCGACCCGCAGTCCCGCGCGCGCCAGCATGTTGCGAAGCGAGACAGACATGCGCCCAGGTTAGCACGTGCGTGCGGGTTCGTGCGCTCGTCCGGACGCTTGACAGTGTGCAGTGTCACCCCTAGCGTCTGGGTAATCGATTTCTCGCGCCCCCGGCTCGGCAAGAGGGATTCATGGGAGACGGTGTCAACGCGCTGGTCGAGATGATCGGCATCAGCAAGTCCTACGGTGGCGTGCGCGCCTGCCGGGAGGTCGATCTCACGATCCGCGCCGGTGAGGTGCACGCGCTGCTCGGGGAGAACGGCGCCGGCAAGTCGACGCTGATGAAGGTGCTCTCCGGCGACGTCACCGACCACACCGGCGAGATCCTGGTGAGCGGGGTGGCGCGGCGGTTCGGCGCGCCGGTCGAGGCCCAGCGGGCCGGGATCGCGATGATCCACCAGGAGCTGGACCTGGTCCCCGGCCTGTCGGTGGCGGAGAACATCTTCCTCGGCCGGGAGCCGAGGACCCGATTACGGACGGTCGACCGGCGGGCGATGAACACGATTACCCGGGGCCTGCTCGAACGCTGCGGGGTGCGCCTGGACCCCCGGCGCCCGGTGGGGGAGCTGCGTACCGGCGAACAACAGCTGGTCGCCATCGCCAAGGCGCTCTCGCTGGACGCCACGGTGCTGATCATGGACGAGCCGACCTCCGCGCTCTCGCCGGTCGAGGTCGAGCAGATGTTCACCGTCATCACCGAGCTGCGCCGGGCAGGCGCGGGCATCGTGTACATCTCCCACCGCATGGACGAGATCGGCCGGATCGCCGACCGGGCGACCGTGCTGCGCAACGGCGCGGTGGTCGAGGAGTTCGCCGCGCGCGAGCTGACCGCGGCGAAGGCCGCCGAGGCCATGGTCGGCCGGCCGGTGCAGACCCTGTTCCGCACCCGCGCGGTCGAGCCGGGCGCGGAGATCCTGGCGGTGCGCGACCTCGCGATCACGCCCCGGCGGGAGCGGCCGGGCAGGCGCGAGCCGGACGGCATCTCGCTGACCGTGCGCCGGGGCGAGATCGTCGGCGTCGGCGGACTGCTCGGCTCCGGGCGGACCGAGCTGCTCGAGACGCTGTTCGGCGCGGGCTCGCGTGGCACCCTGCACGGCGAGATCCGCCTGCGGGGCACGCCGATCCGGCCGCGCGGGCCACGCAGGGCGCTGGCCATGGGGATGGCGTTCGTGCCGGAGGACCGGCGGGTGGCCGGGCTGGCGATCGACCACTCGGTACTCGCCAACACCGTGCTGTCCATTGTGGACAAGATCGCGACCGCCGGGTTCGTGCCAAGGGCACGGGAGACCGGCGCGGTCCGCCGGATCGTCGGGGACCTCAGGGTGAAGCTCGGCTCGATCAACGACCCGGTCGGCACGCTGTCCGGCGGCAACCAGCAGAAGGTGGTGTTCGGCCGGATGTTGTTGACCGACCCGGTGTTGCTGCTGCTGGACGAGCCGACCAGGGGAGTGGACGTCGGCGCGAAGGCGGAGATCTACGCGCTGCTCGGCCAGGCCGCCGAACAGGGCATCGGGGTACTGCTCGCGTCCTCGGAGCCGGCCGAGCTGGTCGGGGTGTGCGACCGGGTGGTGGTGCTGTCCGGCGGTCGCACGGTGCGTGAGCTGGACACGAGCCACGCGGGCGAGGCCGACCTGCTGGCGGCGTCGATGGGTGCGGGCAGCACGGCGATCGCGGTGGACACGGGAGGTGTCGGGTGACGGTGTCCCAGCAGGACGATGCGCGGCCGGAGGACCGGGCGCGCGACCGCCGCCGGGAGCTGGTGGCCGCGCTGTTCCGGTTCCAGAGCCTGTTCGGGCTGGTCGCGGTGTTCGTCGTGGCGGTGGTGTTCTCGCCCCAGCACGACGGGGACCTGCTGTTCCTCAACAGCGACAACCTGTTCAACGTGGTGCGCGCGGTGTCCGAGATCGGCATCATGGCCGTGGGCATGACGTTCGTGATCCTCGTCGGCGGGATCGACCTGTCGGTCGGCGCGGTGCTCGGCCTGGCCGCCGTCGGGTCGGCCGTGCTGATGGTGGACAGCGACTTCGGGGTCGTCGCCACGGTGCTGATCGTGCTGCTCATCGGGCTCGGGTTCGGCTTCCTGCAAGGGATGGCGTCCGCGGTGTTCGGCATCCAGGCGTTCATCGTGACGCTGGCCGGCATGCAGATCGCCCGCGGGCTGGCCAGGATCTGGTCGGGCGGGCAGGGCGTCGCGATCGCCTACGGGGACGCGCCCGGCGAGGCGCCACTGGCGTTCTCGCTGCTGGGCGAGCGCACGTTCAACGGGCTGGTGCCGATTCCCGCGCTGATCTTCGCGGTGGTCGCGGTGGTCGCGATCGTGTTCCTGCGCACCAGCGCGTTCTCCCGGCACGTCTATGCCATCGGTGGCAACGAGAAGGCGGCCCGGCTGTCCGGTGTGCCGGTCACCAGGGTGAAGGTGATCGTCTTCTGCATCTGCGGCTTCCTCGCCGCACTGGCCGGCATCGTGCATGCCGGGCAGCTCAACCAGGGCAGCCCGAACGACGGCTTCGGCTACGAGCTCGACGCGATCGCCGCGGTGGTGATCGGCGGCACCAGCCTCATGGGTGGTCGCGGCTCGGTCACCGGCACGGTCGCGGGTGCGCTGCTGCTCGGTGTGCTCAACAACTTCCTCGGCCTGCACGGTGTGGACCCGAACGTGCAGCTGCTGGTGAAGGGTCTCGTGATCGTCGTCGCCGCGGGTCTGCAACGGCTTCGACCCGCTGGATAACCGCGCCGTACACAGGAAAGAAGGTAGTGAAATGGCCCGACGTCGTGCCGTGGCGACCGTGTGCACCATGGCCGCCGCGCTCGCGCTGTCCGTCGCATGTGGAACGACCAGCGAGAACAGCGGCCAGAACCAGGAAGCCGGCGGGGCGGGTGAGGAGTGCGCAGGCCAGGACGGCGAGTACACGATCGGCATGAGCCAGGCGAACGTGGCCGAGCCCTATCGCGAGCGGATGGATGACGACATCCGCACGGCCGCCGAGTCGGTGCCGCAGTTCACCGTCGAGTTCGCGGACGCCCAGCAGGACAACGCGAAGCAGGTGTCCGATGTGGAGAACTTCCTGACCAAGCAGATCGACCTGCTGATCATCAGCCCGAACGAGGCGACCCCGCTGACCTCGGTGGTGGCCAAGGCCTACAACAAGGGCATTCCGGTGATCGTGCTCGACCGCAAGGTCGACGGGGACGCCTACACGACCTGGATCGGCGCGGACAACGTGGAGATCGGCCGCACCGCCGGTGAGTACGTCGCCACGGAGCTGCTGCCCGACGGCGGCAAGGTCGGCGAGCTGCGCGGCCTGGCCGGCGCGACCCCGGCCAAGGAGCGTGGCGACGGTTTCCGTGCGGGCATCGAGGGTTCCGGCATCGAGATCATCGCCAGCTCCGACGGCGACTGGCTGCGGGAGAAGGGCCAGTCCCAGGCGGACGCGATGCTCAAGGCGAACCCGGACATCGAGGTGCTCTACGCGCACAACGACCCGATGGCCGAGGGCGCGTACCTGGCGGCGAAGGCGGCCGGCAGGGAGAAGTCGATGAAGTTCATCGGCATCGACGGCCTGCCGATCCCCTCCGGTGGCCTCAAGGCGGTGGAGCAGGGGCGGCTGTCCGCGACGCTGATCTACCCGACGGCCGGCAGGGAGGCGGTGGAGACCGCGAGGAAGCTGCTCGTCGACTGCGCCGAGGTGCCAAAGGAGCAGACGCTGGAGACCGAGCTGATCACCATCGACAACGCGGCCACGGTCTACAACGAGGCCAACGGCTGACGAGTTCGCCTGCGTGTCCGATCCCCGCGCGGACTTCAGGCTTCGTCGATCTCGATGAAGCCTTCGAGAAACGTGAAGTCCTTGATGTTTCGGGTGCAGAGGCGAGCATTGTGGGCGTGTGCTGTTGCCGCGATGAGGAGGTCCATCGCACGAGCCCGTGGTTGCCTTCCGGCACTGACCACCGCGGCGGCGAGTGTCGAGGATTGCCCTCACGCTTCGTCCCAGGGGTCGCGAAGTTTCTGGTCGACCAGCTCCCGGTCCGCTTCCCAGTCCCGATCCGGCGCGCCGATGAAGATGTCGGCGATCTCGGCAAAACTCTGCCAACGCCGTGGGCCGGCGATCGGCACCAGACGTGCGCTGGGGCGACCGGCGACGGTGATGGTGATCTCCTGGCCGGCCTCGACCTGGCGTACGAGGTCGGAAGCGTGCTGCCGCAGTTCACGCAGTCCGACGGTTATCGCGTCTGCCGTCATGGACCGATGGTGGCACAGGTGCTACCTGGGGACGGTGGGTGACCAGCGGCCGCTATGGCAGACGTTTGCGCCGTGTCCAGGTCGGCTTGCAATGTCAGGCCGAGCATTGGCCTGAGTTTCCGGAGCCGATGGACCAGACGACCCAAGCCGGACATGGGAATGCCCAGCAGTCCGGATCAGCCCCGGTGTGAGCTGCCGCGTTCGATCAGCCGGGCGGCCAGGGTGGTGGTCGTCGCGGCTCGGGCGTTGTCGCCGATTCTGGCCAGCAGCAGCTGCGCCGCCACGGTGCCGATCTCGTACGCCGGCTGGGCGACCACGGTCAGTGGCGGGTCGACCAGTTCCGCCCACGGGACGTCGTCGAAGGCCACCACGCCGACGTCCCGCCCCGGCCGCAGCCCGCGCTCACCGAGTGCGGCCAGCACCCCGACGGCCATCGCGCTGTTGGCCACCAGCACCGCGTCCGGCGGCTCCGGCTGGGACAGCAGCTCGTTGGCCGCCTTGTGCGCGCCGGCCGCCTTGAACTCCGTGCGGCGCACCAGCCTCGGGGTGCTCTTCGCCCGCGCGGCCCGCAGCGCGTCCCGGTAGCCGGCGAGGCGGTCGTCGGCCGTGCGGACGCCGGTCGGGCCGGTGACACAGCCGATCCGGCGATACCCCTGCGCCAACAGGTGTTCGGTGGCCTGTCTGGCGGCCAGCCTGGTGTCCACCAGCACCGTGTCGACCATCCGCTCGGACAGTGGGCGGTCCACCGCCACCAGCGGCGTGCCCCGGTTGATCAACAGGTCCACGTTGGCCGCGGTCGGTGTCGGGGACATGATCACGCCAGCCACCCGCTCCTGGATCGCCACGTCCAGGTAGCGGCGTTCCTTCTCCGCGTTCTCGTCAGCGTTGCACAGCACCACCGAGTAGCCGACGGCGTGGGCCACGTCCTCCACGCCGCGCGCGATGGCGGTGAAGAACGGGTTCTCCACGTCGCTGATGATCAGTGCCAGGACCGCGGCCTCCTGCCGGCGCAGGTTCCTCGCCGGGCCGTTGGGCTGGTAGCCAAGCTCCTTGGCCGCCGCGACCACCCGTGCGGCCAGCTCGGGGTCCACTGTGGACTTGCCGTTCAGCGCCCTGGACACGGTCGCCGTCGAGACGCCGGCCATGGCCGCCACGTCGCTGATCGTTGCCACCTGTCCTCGCTTTCCACCACCGCACCACAGACCCTACCGGGGCCTATTGACACCGCCCGACAGTTCAGAATAGTTTCTGAGTAAACGATTACTCCAACGCAGGAGGACCAGCCGTGGCCCGCATCGGCGTGATCAACATCTCGGACGGGCGCGACTACGTCCACGGCGGCATCGCCGAGTTCATCCAGGGCAACGAGGACAAGCTCGTCGCGAGCCTGCGAGCCGCCGGCCACGAGGTGGTCCGGGCGAGCGAGGCGGTCTCGTCCAACACCCTCGCCACCTCGCTGGCCAGGCAGCTCCAGGCGGCGAACGTCGACCTCACCGTGCTGCACTACTGCGTGTGGGCCTTCCCGCACTTCACCATGCTCGCCGCCGGGCAGCTGAGCGGCCCGTTGCTGCTGCTGGCCAACATCGACCCGGTGCAGCCGGGCATGGTCGGCATGCTCGCCGCCGGCGGCGCACTTGACCAGATCGGGCGAACGCACACCCGGTTGTGGGGCGATCCCGAAGACTCCGCGTTGATCGCGCGGATCGGCACGCGGGCGTCGGCGGCCGGCGTGGTGGCCAGGCTGCGCGGCCAGACGTTCGGCCGGATCGGCGGTCGCCCGATGGGCATGAACACCGCCGTGGCCAACACCGACCAGTGGCAACGCCAGTTCGGGGTGGACGTCGAGGAGATCGACCAGTGGGAGATCGTCCGCCGCGCCGAGTCGGCCGACGCCAAGGAGAAGGTCGCGGCGCGCAAGTGGCTCGAGCGGCACGCGGTCGTGCACTACGACGGCAAGAAGCTCACCGAGGAGCTCCTCGAGCGCCAGATCGGCTCCTACCTCGCGATGCGCGAGCTGATCGACGAGTGGCACCTCGACTTCACCGGCATCAAGGGCCAGCCCGAGCTCACCCAGTACTTCGCGACGATGGACATCGCCGAGGCGTTCCTCAACGACCCCTACGACTGGAACGGCCCCAAGGAGCCGCACGTCTGCGCCACCGAGGCGGACATGGACGGCGCGCTGACCATGCAGATCCTCAAACACATCACCAACACCCCGGTGCTGTTCGCCGACGTGCGCCACTACCACGGCGACCGCGACATCTGGGACCTGTGCAACTCCGGCCAGCACGCCACCTGGTACGCCGCCCGCAGCGACGACCCGGCGGAGAACCTGGCCAGGGTGCACCTCTACCCGGAGGTGTTCTTCTTCCCCGCGGGCGGCGCGTCCGTGCACCACGTGGCCGCCCCCGGTGAGATGACCCTCGCCCGGCTGACGCGCAACGACGGCCGCTACCGACTGCAACTCATGCTGGGGGAGTTCGAAAACTACGACGCGGCAACGACTGAGACCCTGATGGCGATGTCGACCCCAGAGTGGCCACACGCCTTCGCCCGCCTCGACGCGCCGGCCGAGGTGTTCCTGTCCCGGTTCGGTGCCAACCACATCCACGCCGTCCCCGGCGACCAGCGGGCCGAGCTGCGCGCGGTGTGCGAACAGCTCGACATCACGCTCGACGAGTTCACCCGTGGTTGAGTGCTACCTCGGGATCGACATCGGCACGGCCAGCGCCAAGGGCGTGCTGGTCACCGGTGACGGCATGGTGCTGGCCAGAGCCGGCCGCGAGCACGAGACGTCGACCCCGCATCCCGGCTGGGTCGAGCACGACGCGGACACCGTCTGGTGGGCCGACTTCCTGGCCATCGCCCGAGAGCTGGCCCCGCTCGCGGACGGCCGGCTGGCCGGGCTCGCGGTCAGCGGGATCGGCCCCTGTCTGCTGCCGGCCGACGGCGCCGGCCGCCCACTGCGCCCGGCGATCCTCTACGGCGTGGACACCCGCGCGGGCGCGGAGATCGCCGAGCTGACCGAGGAACTGGGCGCCGAGGAGATCCTGCGCCGCGGCGGCACGCCGCTGTCCAGCCAGGCGGTCGGCCCGAAGATCCGCTGGCTGGCGCGCCACGAGCCGGCCGTGTGGGCCAGGACCGAGCTGCTGTTCATGGCCAGCTCCTACCTGGTGCACCGGCTCACCGGCCGGTACGTGCTCGACCACCACTCGGCGAGCCAGTGCGACCCGATGTACGACCAGCATCGTCTCGACTGGGCAACGGACTGGGCCGCGGCCGTGGCGCCCGGCCTGGCACTGCCGGACCTGGCCTGGCCGACCGAGGTCGTCGGCACGGTCACCGCCGAGGCGGCGGCCGAGACCGGGCTGCCCGCGGGACTCCCGGTCACCGCCGGCACGGTCGACGCGTGGGCCGAGGCCACCAGCGTCGGCGTGCGCGAGCCGGGCGACGTGATGGTCATGTACGGCACCACCATGTTCCTGATCCAGGTGCTCCAGACCCCCAACCCGCACCCGGCACTGTGGACCACCAGCGGCGTGTTCCCCGGCACCCGGTCGCTGGCCGCCGGGATGGCGACCTCCGGCGCGATCACCGACTGGCTGCGCCGCCTCGTCGGCGCCGACTTCACCACGCTGGTGGCCGAGGCGGCGCGGGTGCCGCCGGGCAGCCGGGGCCTGCTGTTGTTGCCCTACTTCGCCGGCGAGCGGACGCCGATCTTCGACCCGTCCGCGCGCGGGGTCATCGCCGGGCTGACGCTGTCGCACGGGCGCGGCGAGCTGTACCGGGCGGCGCTGGAGGGGATCGCCTACGGGGTGGCGCACAACCTGGAGGTGATGCGTGAGGCGGGTGGGCGTGCGCGGCGGCTGGTCGCGGTCGGCGGCGGGACCCAGGGCGGGCTGTGGACCCAGATCGTCTCCGACGTGACCGGCGAGGAGCAGCAGGTGCCGACCGAGACCGTCGGCGCATGCTTCGGCGACGCGTTGCTGGCGGCGGTGGCCACCGGGGCGTCGGTCGACGTCGAGGCGTGGAACCCGACCGCGCGGACGGTTCGGCCGACCGCGGCCGGGCGCTACGCCGAGTTCTACCGGCGGTACCGGGAGCTGTACCCGGCGACCATGGGGGTGGCGCACTTCCTCGCGGCCGAACAGCACGCGGCCGATCGGCTCGCCTGAACGGGGTGTGCCGGGGGAGGTTCAGGGGCTACCGTCGTCACCGTGACGAGCGAAGCTGAGGGGAACGGCGCGCGGGCACTGACGGACACGATCGAGCAACTCATCCGTGAGGGCAACGTCCGCCGCATCGTCGTGCGTAACGACAAGGGCCAGACCGTGCTCAACCTACCGGTCGTGGTCGGGCTGGTCGCCGTACTGATCGCGCCGATGATCGCCATGGCGGGCGCGGCGATCGGTCTGGTCGGCGGCTGGTCGATCGATGTCGAACGGGATGTCGAACGGGATGTCGAACCAGATGCCGACCGAGATGTCGGGGAAGAACCGGACGGGACCGACGCCTCACCGTCCACACAGGACGGTGAGGCGGGCGAACCCTAGCCGATGGCGATGGGTGGGTTCTTCGGTTCCCGGTTGTCGACCACCAAACCGGCGCGCGCACGCGGATCGCACTCGTGCCGGTACAGCCGCTGCCCCTCGAGCATCCCTCCACTCAGGTCAGCGTCGCCGATCGCGTCCAGCCACACCGTGTAGTCCCAGAACCGCACCAACTCGTCCCGGTGCAGGAAAATACCGTCGACGACGAGCACCGTTCCCGGCTCGGCCAGCGCCGGTGGACGGCTGACCTCGCGTTCCCGACGCACGTCGTAGACCTGCTGCACGTAGTTGCCCGACCCATCCGGCCCGAACGGGTCGAGGAGGAGTCGGATGAACCTGCCGTAGTCGAAGGAATCCCGGTAGAAACCCTCCGGCGAGTCGCGCCCACGACGTCGCCTGGTCCGTGCCGGATTGTGGAAACCATCGACCGACGCCCGCACCACGGGGGTGCCGCGCCCGCTGAGCTCCCTGGCGAGCTCGTCCGCGTAGTGAATCATTCCCGCGCCGACCACCCCGTCGACCGCCACCCGGTGGAACCGTGCGGCCGGTAGATCGAGGATGGCATCGGCCACTTCCTCGGTCATGAGTTGACGCATCTACGCAGTCAACTCCTCGACCAGCCAATTTCCAAGCGTTCTCGCTCATCCGGGCAACCGAATCGTTCCACCGGTCCGTCCTGGGGCCATGAGGACGGACTTACCGAGATGGCCGCGGATCGCGGTCGCCGCCGCGGCGGTAGTGGGACTGGGTGTTGGCGTCGCCGGTACGGCGGTGGTCGTCGGACTGGCCGGAGAGGACGGACTGGCCCAGCTCGATCCATCCGAGGTCAGCCCGATCACGCTGGTCTCCTACGACACCTGTGACTCCGCGCTGGCCGAGCTCAAGGCGGCCGCGTTGCCGCACGTCGGACCGTACGGGCTGGCCGGGGAGGGCCCCGGCAGCCTGGTCGACCGCGATGGGGCGGCCGACGAGGGCGCGGCGAGCGCGCCGGACGCGCGGGCCCAGTCCGAGGGTGGCGCGGCGGCGCCCAAGGCCGCCGAGGAGCAGCGCGCGGCCGACGCCCCGGCTGACGACCCGGCCGACGCCGACCAGCGCGAGCACTCCGGTACCAACGTCCACGAGTCCGGTGTGGACGAGCCGGACCTGGTGAAGACCGACGGCCGCCGGGTGGTCACGGTCGCCAACGGCGTGCTCACCGCCGTGGACGTGGCCACCCGCGAGCGGACCGCGCGGGTCCAGGTGCCGGGCGGGGCGGTCAGCCAACTGCTGCTCGACGGTGACCGCGCGCTGGTGATGACCTCCGCCGAGAGCTCGACGATGATCGCCGACGGGCCGACAGCCAGTGAGAAACCCGTCGCGCCGGTCGAGCAGGGCTCGCGGCTCCTGCTGGTCGACCTGTCCGGGGTGGGCGAGATTCTCGGCACACTGGAGGTCGACGGCGCCTACCTCGACGCGCGTCAGGTCGACTCGGTCGCCAGGGTCGTTGTGCGCTCGACGCCGCGGCTGAAGTTCGGCTATCCCATGCGGGACAACGACATCGAGTCGGCGGCGGCGCGCAACCGGGCGGTCGTGGAGAACTCCACCATCGCCGACTGGCTGCCCAAGTACACCCTGGACAACGGGGGCACGCGCAGCGAGGGCCAGCTCGTCGAGTGCGCCGCGGTGAGCCATCCCCACCGCTACACCGGTTCCGCGTTGCTGACCGTGCTCACCGTCGATCTGCGGAAGGAGCTGACCACCGGCGACCCGATCAGCATCGCCGCGGACGGGGACACCGTGTACGGCACCGGTACGAGCCTCTATGTCGCCGACGACCACGTCCAGCACGGGACCACCAACGGGTTCCTCGCCGAGGACCGGCCGACGCCGGTGAACCAGCGGACCGAGGTGTACCAGTTCGACATCTCCGGGCAGGGCTCGCCGGTGCACGTCGCCTCCGGCGGGGTCGAGGGCACGTTGCTCAACCAGTACTCACTGTCCGAACACGACGGTCACCTGCGGATCGCGACGACCGTCGGCCAGTCGTCGACTTCGGACTCCCGGAGCATGGTGACCGTGTTGACCCGCCGGGACAACGAACTCGCGCTCACCGGCCGGGTCGACGGTCTCGGCAAGGGGGAGCGGATCTACTCCGTGCGGTACCAGGGCGACCTCGCGTATGTGGTGACGTTCCGGGAAACCGACCCGCTGTACACAGTGGACCTGTCGGATCCGGCCGCGCCCCGGGTCACCGGCGAGCTGAAGATCACCGGGTACTCGGCCTATCTGCACCCGGTCGGCGAGGACCGGTTGCTCGGCATCGGCCAGGAGGCCACCACCAACGGGGTCGCCACGGGCGTGCAGGTGTCCCTGTTCGACACCTCGACGCCCGCCGCCACCCGAGTCGGCCAGTTCCACCTCCCGCAGAGCTACTCGGAGGTGGAGAACGACCCGCACGCGTTCCTGTACTGGCCGGAGAAGAACATCGTGGTGCTGCCGGTGGTCGGCATGGCCACCGGCGCGGACCCCACCGCCGTCCCGGAGTCGGGCATGCTCGTGCTCCGCCTGTCCGGCGACCGCCTCGACCAGGTCGGCGTCGTCCGCCACGCCGACGACCGGTTCAACGGCATGCCGCCACCCCCACGCCGCGCCCTGGTCATCGGCGAGGAACTGTGGACGGTCAGCGACTTCGACATCGTCGTCTCCACTCTCGACACCCTCACCACCAAAACCAGAATCGCCATCTAACGGCGAGTCCAACCCGCCGGACACTCGCGGGGTGAGCTGGTGTCGGTTGGTAGGGGTTGGCGGATGTGGGTAGACATCAGGGGTGGCTACCCGATCCGCCGACCAGAGCGGCACGACATCCGAGGACTATCCGCCTGGCGCGGATCCGCGTCGCTGGCGGGCACTGGTCGTGACCCTCGCCGGCGGGTTCATGATCCTGCTGGACGTCAGCGTGGTGACGGTCGCGGTGCCCGCGATCCAGGAGAGCCTCGGGACCTCGGCCAGCGGGGTGCAGTGGGTGGTCTCCGGCTACCCGCTGACCCTCGGCCTCGCGCTGGTGGCCGGCGGCCGGCTCGGCGACGCGTTCGGCAGGCGGAGGATGTACCTGGTCGGGCTGTCCGGGTTCGTGCTGACCAGCGTGCTCGCCGGCCTCGCGCCGACGTTGGTGCTGCTGGTGGTCGCGCGCCTGCTCCAGGGTCTGGTTGCCGGCCTGGTCACGCCGCAGAACGGCGGCCTGATCCAGGACCTGTTCCGCGGCCCGGAGCGCGGTCGGGCGTTCGGTCTGCTCGGCGCCACGATCGGGGTGTCGACGGCCATCGGACCGGTCATCGGCGGGCTGATCCTCGACCTGTTCGGTGACCCGGAAGGGTGGCGCTGGGTGTTCCTGGTGAACCTGCCCATCGGGGTGCTGACACTGGTGCTGGCGTTCTTCCTCGTGCCGCCGACCCCAGCGCGGTCGACCAGGCCCGACATCGACGGCACCGGCATGGTGCTGCTCGGGCTGACCGTGCTCGCGCTGATGTTCCCCGTGGTCCAGTCCGACGCCGGCGGGCTGGCGCGGTTCTGGTGGCTGTTCCTGGTCGCGATCCCGATCGGGTACATGTTCCTGCGTTGGGAACGGCGCCGCGTGGCTACCGAGCGCACGCCGCTGCTGGACATGCGGCTGTTCGC
This sequence comes from Actinophytocola sediminis, assembly GCF_054779715.1. NCBI lineage: Bacteria > Bacillati > Actinomycetota > Actinomycetes > Pseudonocardiales > Pseudonocardiaceae > Actinophytocola > Actinophytocola sediminis. The sequence goes on from NZ_BAAGXS010000035.1 coordinate 241,227, forward strand.
CGCGCGCGGCTACCCGGCGGGCGTGACGATCGCGACCGTCTACTTCTGCGGGTTCTCCGGGATCTTCCTGGTGTTCGCGGTGTTCTTCCAAACCGGACTCGGCTTCTCCCCACTGGAGTCCGGCCTCGCGATGACGCCCTTCGCGCTCGGCTCCGCGGTGTCGGCCTGGCTCGCCGGCCGGTTGGTAGCCCGGTGGCGGCAGCGCGTCACGATCTCCGGGCTGGCCATGAGCGCGCTCGGCCTGGTGGTGACCGCGGCGGTCACCCTGGTGGTGGACGAGGACCACCTGCTGGTCGCGCTGCTGGTGCCGCTGCTGGTGGCCGGGCTCGGCGGCGGTGCGGTGATCTCGCCGAACACGACGATCACGCTGACCTGCGTGCCGCCCGACATGTCCGGCGTGGCCAGCGGCGTGCTGCAGACCGGGCAGCGAATGGGCACCGCGGTCGGCACGGCCATGCTGGCCGCGTTGTTCTACGCCACGATCGGCGCCACCGGCGGCGAATATCCCGCCGGCCTCGCGGTCGCGTTGTTCGGCGCGGTCGTGTTGATCCTGGTCGCGCTCGTGCTCGCGATCGTGGAGAACCGTGGTAATGGTGGGAATAAATCGTTGGAAAATTTCCCCGCACAGACTATGACATCTGGTTAGTCGCGGCTACAGTTCGATCGCGGAGGCGTTCTCGCAGGTCACGGGTGGCGGTTTCGAGTTGAAATCGCGGCCGCCGGGGCTTTCGGACCGCTTTCCTGTTGCTCAATTCCTACGAACGGTCGGCGAGTCGGCTCGTCGGCGGCGCTCGCTCGTCGGGGTGCGGTCCGCCATCCGTGGGACGGAGATATCGAATGCGAAGAATGCTAGTCAGGGCGCTCGTCCTCGCGGCGTCGGCGGCGACCGCGCTGGTGGTCAGCACCACGTCCGCGCAGGCGTCGGTGCCCGTCGGCGAACAGGACCCGGTCTTCGACCGGCCGACGGGTCAGGTCGAGGCGCTGGTGACCAAGCTGAGCCACGCCGACGCGACCGCGCGGCTGCGCTCTTCGAACATCACCTGGTCCTCCAGCGGCAACTGCAGCGATCGCAACAACCCGACCTGCACGTCGTTCACCCAGGTCAACCTGGCGACGATCCAGGGAGCGCAGACGTTGAAGTCGGCGAGCGGCTGCGGGCTGAACGTCACCGGCGGCACCGAGACCGGCCACGCCAGCGGCACCTACAGCCACTGGAACGGCTACAAGCTCGACTTCGGCATCACCTCCTGCCTGAGCAACTACATCAGGGGCACCTTCACCGCCATCGGCGGCAACAAGTGGCAGTCCGGTTCGGGAAACGTCTACTTCCTGGAAAGCAACCACTGGGACGTCACGTACTACAACTGCGGCGGCTGCTGAATGCCTCGCGGTGCCCCCGGCCGCTCGGTTGCCGGGGGCACCGCGATCACCAACCTGATCACCACCTGATCGGCAGGTGTTTGACGCCGTTCTGGAAGTTCGACCGCAGCCGCACCGGCTCACCGGCCGGCGCCACCTCACCGAGCACGTCGAACAGCGCGGTGAACAGCGCGCGCATCTGGACCTTGGCCAGATGCGCGCCGATGCAGTAGTGCGGGCCGTGGCCGAAACTGAGGTGGTCGTTGGCGGATCTGGTGATGTCGAACCGATCGGGGTCGGCGAACACCCGCTCGTCCCGGTTGGCCGAGGAGAACCAGACGACCACCTTGTCCCCGGCGCCGATCCGCACCCCGCCCAGTTCGGTGTCCACTGTGGCCGTTCGGCGGAACCGCATGACCGGCGTCCACCAGCGGAGCATCTCGTCGACCGCCGGGCCGAGCAGACCGCGGTCCGCGCGCAGCCGCCGGTACTGGTCCACATTGGACATCAGGGCGAGCAGACCACCGGGTAGCGCGTTGCGCAGGGTCTCGTTGCCCGCGACGACGAACAGCCAGAACAGGTTCTCGAACTCGCCGATACTGACCTTGCCGCCGACGTCGTCGACCTCGCGCATGAGGTTGGACATGATGTCCTCGCCCGGGTTCGCGCGCTTGTACTCGCCCAGATCGTGGGCGTAGGCGTAGAGGTCGGGCATGCCGGCGCGGGTGCGCTGGTTGGGCAGCAACCCGTTGGCGTCCGGCCGTGGCCGCAGGGACAGCGCCCTGCTGGCCAGTGCGGTCGAGTCGGCCGGCTGTGCGCGCGCCGACGTCGCGTACTCGGCGTCCTGGTGGCCGATGACCCGGTTGGCCCAGTCGTACATCAGCCAGCGGTCCTCGGCCGGCACACCGAAGATCTCGGCGAGCGTGCGCAGGGGCAGGTCGGCGGCGATGTCGGCGGCGAAGTCGCACTCCTTCCGGTCGGCCACCCCGGTGACCAGTTCGCGTGCCCAGGCGGTGATCCGGTCCTCCAGCGCGGCGATCGCCCGGGGGGTGAAGGCTCTGGTGAGCAGCTTGCGCAGGCGGGAGTGCGCCGGCGGGTCCTGGTTGAGCATCATCTGCCGGACGTAGGTGAGCGTCCGCTCGTCCGGCGGGTCCAGGATCTGGGTGGCGCGCAGGTGGGAGGAGTAGACGGCGGGGGTGCGCATGACCTCCTTGACCTCCGCGTGCCGCAGCACGGCCCAGAATCCGGTGCCGTTCGGCCAGGAGTCCACCGGCGTCTCGTCCACCCAGACGACCGCGCTCTTGGCGCGCAGCCGCGCCAGGGTCTCGTGGGGCACGCCGGTGCGGTAGGTGTCGGGGTCGACGATCACGTTGGGGTCAACGGACATGCCAGCCATTCTGTACCGTCCGGAGCCGGTGCGGCACGATCATGATCGTGGCTGTCTTCCTCACCCGGCACGGATCCGGGTCTCCAACGCTGCTGTTGCTGCACGGTCTCGGGGCGACCGGGGAGGTGTGGGACGGGCTCGTGCGCGGCCTCGGCGACCGCTGGCCAGGAGAGGTGCTGGTGGCGGACCTGCCGGGGCACGGGCGGTCCGCGCCGCTCGAGCGCTACACCTTCGGCGGGATGGCCGCCGAGATCGCCGGGGCGCTGGCGCCGGGGCGGTCGGTGGCCGTGCTCGGGCACTCGCTCGGCGGCGTGCTCGGGCTGACGCTGGCCAGCGGGTGGTTCGGGGTGCCGGTGCCGGCGGTGTGCGGGCTCGGGGTGAAGGTGCGCTGGTCGCCAGACGAGCTGGCGAAGGCGGCGTCGGTGGCCGCACGCCCGGCGACGGCGTTCGGTACCCGCGAGGACGCCGTCGACCGGGCGATGAAGGTCGCCGGGCTCTACGGGCTGGTGTCCTCGACCGACGCCGGGGTCATCGAGGTCGACGGCGAGTGGCGGCTGACCCTCGACGGGGCGGTGTTCGGCGTGGGCGAGCCGGACGTGGCCGGACTGCTCGCGGCGAGCCGGGGCATGGCGGTGCTGGCGGCGGGGGAGTTGGATCCGATGTCACCGGTCGACCACCTGGCGCCGCTGGCGGATCCGGTGATCCTGCCCGGCCTCGGCCACAACGCCCACGTCGAGCGCCCGGAGGCGTTGTGGCCAGTGCTCGACCGGTTGCGGTCAGCGACCGACCTTAATAACCACTCGAGTGAGTGAGGTCGGTCCGCTACCGAACGCCGAGCAGGTCGACCACGAACACCAGGGTCTCGCCCGGCTTGATGGCGCCGCCGGCGCCGCGGTCGCCGTAGCCGAGGTGTGGGGGGATGACCAGCCTGCGCCGGCCACCGATCTTCATCCCGACCACGCCGCGGTCCCAGCCGGCGATGACCCGGCCGCCGCCGAGGGGGAAGTTGAACGGGGCACCACGGTTCCAGGAGGCGTCGAACTCCTCGCCGGAGGAGTGCGCGACGCCGACGTAGTGCACGCTTACCTCTTGGCCGGGCCGCGCCTCGTCGCCGTCGCCCATGGTGATGTCCTCGACGACCAGGTCTGCCGGTGGGGGACCGTCGATCGGGTCAACCTGGGGCTTTTCCAGAGCCATGATCCTCCTTCATCAGGGTTCGTACCGACCCATCCAACCAGGGCGGTCCCGTGCCAGCCCGCCGGGAGCGGTCGTCAGCTGAGCCTGCGGTAGGTGAGCCGGAAGTCGAAGTCCCAGGTCTCGCCGTCCGTGCTGCGTTCCCACACGCCGTCGATCACGTCGCGGACGGCGTTGAACGTCCCGGTGAACCGGTGGGCGAAGTCGGTGCCCTCGCGCCACAGGCGCCACACGTCGTCCTCGACGGACATCTGGTAGATCCGCCGGGTGCCGCGGTCGTCGGCGTAGCAGACGCTGAACAGGCCGGTCTGGTCGTCGCCGCCGATGATCAGCATGCCGTTCATGAAGCCGGGGTGGTCCACGACCAGGCGCTGCTCCAGATACACCCCGTCCAGCCACTCGAACGTCGTCGCGCCGCGGACGTCGTGGCCGAGGGCGTGGTGGTCGAGGATCACCTCCCACCGGCCGACCAGGATGTTGAGCCGGCGCATCGGGTCGGGCATCGGGTCTCCTCTCCTGGTCACCCTGGATGATATTCGGCGGTACCCCTTCTGGCCTGCGAGTATGCTGGCGGCGGCTCCTCGATCAGTGCAGCCTCGTGCGGCATCGCCCCGCGGCACCACCGCCGGCGCGCGTGCCCGTCGCCCACGTTCGCCAGGTGAGGAGCCGAAATGCACCCGACTGTGTCGCGCCATGCCCAGAGTTCCCCGGTCCGCGATCTGCTCGCGTTGACCACCCATCCGGAGATGATCTCGTTCGCCGGCGGGCTGCCGGCCCCCGAGCTGTTCGACGTGCGGGGTTGGCGCGCGGCCTTCGCCACCGCGCTGGCCGATCCGGTCGCCCGGCGCAACCTGCAGTACGCGCCGACCGAGGGCAACCAGGAGTTACGCGCGCTGCTCGCCGGTCGGCAGACCAGCCGCGGCCTGCCGACCAGCGAGGACGACCTGCTGATCACCACCGGTTCCCAGCAGGCGCTGACACTGGTCGCGGCGGCGGTGCTCCCGCCGGGGGCAGTGGTCGCGGTCGAGGAGCCGACCTACCTGGCCGCGCTGCAGTGCTTCCGGATGGCCGGCGCCCGAGTGGTCCCGGTCGCCGGCGACGAGGACGGCATCGTGCCCGCGGCGTTGGCCGAGGTGATCGAGCGCGAACGCCCCACACTGCTGTATCTGGTGCCCACGTTCGCGAACCCCACCGGCCGCACCCTCACCGCGCAGCGGCGGGTGGCGGTCGCCGAACTGGCTGCCGAGCACGACCTGTGGGTGGTGGAGGACGACCCGTACGGCGAGCTGCGCTACCGGGGTGTGCCGCTGCCGGCGCTGGCCGAGGGCGCGGCCGACCGGGTGATCCACCTGGGCAGCCTGTCCAAGATCTGCGCGCCCGGCCTGCGGCTTGGCTGGCTGCGCGCGCCCGAGGAGCTGCGGTCGACGTTGGTGATCACCAAACAGGCCGCCGACCTGCACACCAGCACCATCGACCAGGCCGCCGCCGCGAGCTACCTGGCGGCGACGGATCTCGACGCCCACGTGGCCACCCTGTGCGCGGCGTACCGGGCCCGCCGCGACACGATGATCGCCCGGTTGCCCGAGGTGCTGCCGCCAGGATCGCGCTGGACCGATCCGGACGGCGGCATGTTCATCTGGGTTCGCCTCCCGGACGGCACGAACACCGAGACGATGCTGCCGGCGGCACTACGCGAACAGGTGGCGTTCGTCCCCGGCGCCCCGTTCTACGCCACCAACCCCGACCCGGCGACCCTACGACTGTCCTTCACCACGAACTCCCCACCCCAGATCACCACCGGCCTACGGCGCCTGTCGGTGGCGCTGACCGCGTAGTCCTCAATGGGTCATGCCGATTCGGCAGGAACGACGTGGCCGCGCTGGTCATGCTGGGCGAAGTGTGCTTTGGCGGTAGAATCGGCATCGTCCGACCTGCACGTCAGGTGAGAGGAGCGCTGCACATGAGTGTCGCGGCAGTTGCGCATTTCATGCTGCCAGACTCGCCCTACGCCATGTGGGTACGTGACGAGTTGGCCGGCTACCTGCACCTGCCGAAAGACGGCACGCGTGCTGAGGTCATCGGAGGAGAGATAGTTGTGTCGCCTGGCCCCTCCGTCGACCACAACGGCATGGTCAGGGACATCGAGCGCGGACTGTTCGCCGCGGAGTTGACCGACCCCACCTTCGCCTGGCGCTCGGTGCAGACCACAGATCTGAACATGTTCGAGATAGGTGACGGCTATATCCCGGACCTGATTGTCCTGGATGCCGAGGTTCTCGCAGAGGCGCGCGCGACAAAAGCAAAGCACTTGCTGCCATATCAGGTCGATCTCGTTGTCGAGGTCACTTCGAGATCGAACGCGGTCGGCGATCGACGGCCAGACAAAAAGCGCAAGGTCGGTACCAAGTGGAGCGGATACGCGCACGCGGGTATTCCTGGTTATCTACTTGTTGATCGTGATCCGAAAGTATCCAACATTACATATTACGCGAATCCGGACACGCGCGCTGGAACTTATGTCGCGCAGGAGACCTGGGGATTCGGTGATACCGTTCGCCTGCCGCACCCCTTCGGCTTCGAGTTTTCTACGGAACAATGGGACCATTGGGATGACTAGGTCGGTCCCGACCGATGTGGTGGAAGCGGGGGAGGTCTACCACGTCACCCGCAACGGCGTTGCGGTCGCTGAGCTGCGCCCGCTGCCTCGCCAGCGACGAATGAGCGGGCAGGAACTGGTGGAACGGCGCCGAAAGCGTTCTCAGGTCGACCATGCGCGGATGCGACAGGAGGCGGACGACCTGTTCGGCGAAGGTCGCGTTGGCGATGACGATCCATGGGCAGAGATGCGAGGGAGCGTGCTCACGCGGCCGGCTCAGAGGTTCGCAGGAGTTCTGCGTGACACGTGTTCGAGGTGATGAGACGTCGCCATGGACACCCATCGAGACACGGATCCAGCAGTATTCCCGCCGCTCGGCCGGCAGAGCGCCAGCTCGCGATCACCCCACGAAAAGTCAGGGCCGGCGAAGTCATCCCGCTCGACGAGTTCCTCGGCGAGGTCAGCGAACCTCTCCGCAGGGACGTCGCCCTTCTCGATCCTTCTGCGCAATACCACCGTTCTCCGCGGCACGGTGTAGCAAAGGTATGGGTAAGGGGGCCGTGGGTTACCTCCTGACCTGGGAATGGGGTGTGTCACGCCGTAGTCGCCGTAGCCGATCATGCCAACGCGTCGGCACACCTCACGCCACAGGAATACCTCGGGACGATCCCGCGTCGTCGTCGCGTAGGTGGTTCGAGCGGCCGGAATCGACCCGGCCAGAAGCGTGACAGAGTCGGGACCGAGCACGTCATGCACAACTGCCGCGGCTTCTGCAACGGCGCCCACCAGTGGTTCGCGCACTTCCTCGACGAATCCGACGTCCAGCACCACGTGCACATGTCCGACCCGCGTGCCGGTCAACCGCATGATGGCTTGGATTCTGTTGGCGAGTTCGCTGGCCGGCAGCGCCCGGCGGAACCGGATCACCAGGTCGCGTTCCCCGTGTTCGACGAGCAACCGAACACGACGCAGTACGTCGTCAGGTGCGCCGCCGGCGATCACGGGTACGAGGCCGGGGAGAGCATCAGCCATGAGCCCGAGTTCTTTCAGCAACGCGGACTCGATCATGTCGTCCAGATACTCGAACACTCCGCCGGGTTGTCCGGCGAGTGGGCTCGCGGCGGTGAGCCAGGTGGTGTCCAGCCACAGCGTCCGCCGCGAGTTCGCGACGTTTACCGCTGCGCGAACGAGAGCGGGGAGAAGCTTCCCGCCGGGTTTCACCGAATCAAGCAATTCGATCATCAACCGCACATGCGCATCGCTCGTGGAGCGGAGATGGCGGAGGCTGTCGAGTTCGCCGAGCTTGCATTTGAGCGTTACCAGTGGACGAGCGGGGTGCATCCGCCTTCCTCCCGATGGACGGCGCGTAGCTCGAAACTCCCAGTGTGGGGCATGTTCGAGCCACGCGGCTGTCCGCCGGACAGGTGGCGACTACTGGCGTGAGCGTGATAGCCGGATCACGGACAGTATCCGAACTCGGCTCCGGTCTACCAGCCGCGTTCGCGCCATTCGGCGATGTGGGGGCGCTGTTCACCAAGGGTCGAGTCGTCGCCGTGGCCCGGGTAGAACCAGGTCTCGTCCGGCAGCACGTCGAACAGGCGGGACGACACGTCGTTGACCAGCGAGGTGAAGTTCTCCGGTGAGGTCGTCTTGCCGACTCCGCCGGGGAACAGTGAGTCGCCGGTGAACAGGTGGGGGACGCCGGTTGGGTCGCGGTACAGCAGGGCGATCGAACCCGGCGTGTGCCCGCGCAGGTGGATGACCTCCAGCGCGCAGTTGCCGACCGGGATGGTGTCGCCCTGGGTGACGTAGCGGTCCGGCGGTACCGGGAGTGGCTCCGCGTCCTCCTGGTGGGCGATCGTGTTCGCGCCGTACGCGCCGGCCACCGCGCCGAGGCCCTGCCAGTGGTCCGGGTGCTGGTGGGTGGTCACGATCGTGCGCAGGGTCGGGCGGTTGTCGTCGTGACCGATCAGGTCCGACAGGCGTTCGGGATCGTTCGCGGCGTCGATCAGCAGCGCTTCCTGGGTGGCCTTGCACACCAGCAGGTACGCGTTGTTGTCCATCGGGCCGACGGAGATCTTCGTGATGGTCAGTGCGTCCAGGTCCCGGCGCGCGGCGGCGCCACCCGGCTCGACATGACCGCTGTAGTCCTCGACAACATCCACAGCGCGACCCTAGCGCGCCGCACCGACCGACTGACAGCATGGCGCCCATGACCACGGGCTGGAGTTGGCTCAACGAACCGGCCACCTGGGCGCTCGCCGGCGACACCCTCACCGTCACGGCCGACGCGGGCAGCGATTTCTGGCGCACCACCCACTACGGCTTCGTCCGGCACAGCGGCCATGTGTTCGGTGGCGAGCTCGTCAGTGACTTCCTGCTCACCGCCACCTTCGCCGGCGACTACCGCGACCAGTACGACCAGGCCGGCGTCATGCTCCACGTCGACGAGACCAACTGGATCAAGAGCGGGATCGAGCTCGTCGACGGGCACCAGCAGGTCTCGGCCGTGGTCACCAGGGAGTTCTCTGACTGGTCGGTGGCGCCGGTGGACGCGCCACAGCGGGTCACGATCGAAATCGCTCGAGTGGGTGACACGGCCACGATCAGGTACGGACTGGACGGTGCCGACCCGACGACCATGCTGCGGCTGGCCTACCTGCCGCCGGACGTCCCGGTGCTGGCCGGGGTGATGGCCGCCGCACCGGACGGCCAAGGCTTCACCACGACCTTCACCGACATCGCCCTGACCCAGCTCTGACCAGGGCGCTTTATCCCCACGCGGGCAGCTGGGGCACCTCGCCGGTCAGCCCGGTGCCGTCCCGCCTGCCGGTCAGCCAGCCGATCACGGCCGCGGGCTCGCCGGACACCTCGTAGCTGGTCTCGCGGTCGCCGACCAGGTCCCAGGTCCGCTCCTCACCGTCAGGGAAAAGCACCCGAAGGTGTACTGATGGCCCTTCTGGACGGTTCAGGTGACGGGAGGCCGCCGAGTCCAGGGCCAGCTCCAGGTTGTCGGCCGGGATGTCCTCGAAGTCGAACCCGACGTTCAGGTCCACCGTGTGCACCCACAGCTCGAACAGGCGCATCACCGGGATCCGCGCCGCCGGGAACGGCGCGGGCAGCCGCGCGACCACGGTGGCCGACCACTGTGAGTCCGACAACCGCTCACTCGCCGCCGCGAACCGGTCGTTGGCCGCCAGCACGTCCTCGACCAGCACCTGCGCCAACCGGCCGGCGCCCTCCTCGATGTCGGCGTCCCGGTCGGCGTTGCTGGCGTACATCGGATGCTCGACCCCGGTCCGCGCCCACGTGAGCAGGTTCACCAAACCGTCCGCGTTGCGCGCGAGATGCGTCACCACGTGCGCGCGGGTCCAGCCGGGCAACCTGCTCGGCTCCCGCATCCGTTTGTCGTCCAACCCGGCGACATACCCGACCAGTCTCTCGGTCTGCGCCCGCACGTCCGCCAGACAGCGCCGCGCCTGGACCGCCGCCGCACGTTCCTTCGCCCGTCGCTGCTCAGGAACGGTGTCGTGCGCAACGGAGGCCTCGTTTGAGATGCTGGAACCAGTCATACCGCCATCCCCGCGAGTGGTAGTTCGGAATTCGCACCAGAACTGGTCACACCAGCCTAGGTGAGTGACGGCTACCCGGGGTAGCCCACGTGACGCCGACAACCGGCGCAAAAACTGTCGGTGCCCCGACCTAGCATGGTCTCGGCCACGTGGAGGCAGTGTCTGACCTGCATCCGGCCGATCACCAGACAGCATCTTCGAAGGGACTGCAGTGGCTGACCGCCTCGTCGTCCGCGGCGCGCGTGAGCACAATCTGCGCGGCGTGGACATCGACCTGCCCCGCAACAGCCTGATCGTGTTCACCGGGCTGTCCGGCTCCGGCAAGTCGAGCCTCGCCTTCGACACGATCTTCGCCGAGGGCCAACGCCGTTACGTCGAGTCGCTGTCGGCGTACGCCAGGCAGTTCCTCGGCCAGATGGACAAGCCGGACGTCGACTTCATCGAAGGTCTGTCGCCCGCGGTGTCCATCGACCAGAAGTCCACCAGCCGCAACCCCCGGTCCACCGTCGGCACCATCACCGAGGTCTACGACTACCTGCGCCTGCTGTTCGCCCGCGCCGGCAAACCACACTGCCCGCAGTGCGGCGAGCCGATCAGCAAACAGACCCCGCAGCAGATCGTCGACCAGGTGCTGGCGATGACCGACGGCATCCGGTTCCAGGTGCTCGCGCCGGTCGTGCGCGGCCGCAAGGGCGAGTACGTCGACCTGTTCTCCCAGCTCCAGTCCCAGGGCTACTCCCGGGCGCGGATCGACGGCGCGGTCTACTCGCTGACCGAGCCGCCGAAATTGAAGAAACAGGAGAAGCACGAGATCGCGGTGGTCATCGACCGGCTCGCGGTCAAGACCTCGGCCAAGCGGCGGCTCACCGACTCGGTCGAGACCGCGCTGCGCCTGGCCGACGGCCTGGTGGAACTGGAGTTCGTCGACCTGCCGGAGAACGACCCGCACCGCATCCGCGGCTTCTCCGAGAACCTGGCCTGCCCCAACGGCCACCCGCTGGCCATCGAGGACCTCGAACCGCGGTCCTTCTCGTTCAACTCGCCCTACGGCGCCTGCCAGGTGTGCACCGGCATCGGCGTGCGCCAGGAGGTCGACCCGGAACTGGTCGTCCCGGACGACGAGCTGAGCCTGGCCGACGGCGCGATCGCGCCCTGGGCGGGCGGGCAGACCGCCGAGTACTTCGCCCGGCTGCTGTCCGCGCTGGCCGAGACGGTCGGCTTCCGCATGGACATCGCCTGGCGCCGGTTGCCGGCCAGGGCGCAGAAGGCGGTGCTGCACGGCGCCAACGAGCAGGTCCACGTCCGGTACCGCAACCGCTACGGCCGCGAGCGCTCGTACTACGCCAACTACGAGGGCGTCATCCCGTTCCTGGAACGCCGCCAGGAGCAGACCGAGTCCGAGTACATGCGGGAGAAGTACGAGGGCTACATGCGGGAGGTGCCCTGCCCGGCCTGCCAGGGCACCCGGCTCAAGCCCGAGATCCTCGCGGTCACCCTCGAACACGGCAAGTACGGCGCCCGGTCCATCGCCGAGGTCTCGGCGCTGTCGATCTCGGAGTGCTCGGACTTCCTCGACGGCCTCACCCTCGGCAAGCGCGAGACCATGATCGCCGGCGCGGTGCTCAAGGAGATCCAGGCCCGGCTGCGGTTCCTGCTCGACGTCGGCCTCGACTACCTGTCCCTCGATCGGGCCTCCGGCACCCTCTCCGGCGGCGAGGCGCAGCGGATCCGGCTGGCGACCCAGATCGGGTCCGGGCTGGTCGGCGTGCTGTACGTGCTCGACGAGCCGTCCATCGGGCTGCACCAGCGGGACAACCACCGGCTGATCGAGACGCTCACCCGGCTGCGCGACCTCGGCAACACGCTGATCGTCGTCGAGCACGACGAGGACACCATCCGGACGTCCGACTGGGTGGTCGACATCGGGCCGGGCGCCGGCGAGCACGGCGGCCACATCGTCCACAGTGGCTCGTTCCAGAAGCTGTTGAAGAACAAGCAGTCCCTCACCGGCGCGTACCTGTCGCGGCGGATGGAGATCCCGACCCCGGCCATCCGCCGGCCGGTCGACCGCAAGCGCCAGCTCACCGTGGTCGGCGCCCGGGAGCACAACCTGCGCGGCATCGACGTCTCGTTCCCGCTCGGCTGCCTGGTGTCGGTCACCGGGGTGTCCGGCTCCGGCAAGTCGACGCTGGTCAACGACATCCTGGCGACGGTGCTGGCGAACAAGCTCAACGGCGCCCGGCAGGTGCCCGGCCGGCACACCAGGATCCGGGGGCTCGACCAGGTCGACAAGCTGGTGCGGGTCGACCAGTCGCCGATCGGCCGGACCCCTCGGTCCAACCCGGCCACCTACACCGGCGTGTTCGACCATGTGCGGAAGCTGTTCGCGGCGACCACCGAGGCGAAGGTGCGTGGCTACCAGCCCGGCCGGTTCTCGTTCAACGTCAAGGGTGGGCGCTGCGAGGCGTGCGCGGGCGACGGCACCATCAAGATCGAGATGAACTTCCTGCCGGACGTCTATGTCCCGTGCGAGGTCTGCAAGGGCGCCCGGTACAACCGGGAGACCCTGGAGGTGCACTACAAGGGCAAGACGATCTCCGAGGTGCTCGACATGCCGATCGAGGAGGCGGAGCAGTTCTTCGAGCCGATCCGCGCGATCCACCGGCACCTGCGGACGCTGGTCGACGTCGGGCTGGGCTACGTGCGGCTCGGCCAGCCGGCGCCGACGCTGTCCGGCGGCGAGGCGCAGCGGGTGAAGCTGGCCTCGGAGCTGCAGAAGCGGTCGACCGGCCAGACGGTCTACGTGCTCGACGAGCCGACCACCGGCCTGCACTTCGAGGACATCCGCAAGCTGATCGGCGTGATCAACGGCCTGGTGGACAAGGGAAACACGGTCATCGTGATCGAGCACAACCTCGACGTGATCAAGACCTCCGACTGGATCGTCGACATGGGGCCGGAGGGCGGCAACGGCGGCGGGCTGGTCATCGCCGAGGGGACGCCGGAGGAGGTTGCCGACGCCGAGGAGAGCTACACCGGACAGTTCCTGCGCAAGGTGCTCGCGTGAGCCTCAGCGCAGCGGCCGCACGCCGGTGAGCGTCGCCGAGCGGTCCCAGAGTTCGGTGGCCACGCGGGGGTTCCTGGCCGCGCGGGTGCTGCCGACGACCTTCGGGTGGCCACGACGTTCGGCGAGCCCGTCGGGGCCGATGTAGCTGCCGCCCGGCAGGCCGGCGACCGTGGCCGCGTAGAGGGTGGGCAGCGCGCCCATCGACGACGACTGGGCGACGATCCGGGAGAGGAGAGTCAGCCCGGCGCTCTGCCACGACTCCGTGTGCGTCTGCAGGTTCGTGCTGGCGAGGCCGGGGTGGGCGGCGTAGGCCAGCACCGGTGAGCCGGCGGCGGTCAACCGGCGGGTCAGCTCGTAGGTGAACAGCAGGTTGGCCAGCTTCGACTGACTGTATGCCGGCCACCGCAGGTACCGGCGGCGTTCCCAGTTGAGATCGTCCAGGCGGATCCGGCCGGTCCGGTGCATCAAGCTCGACAGCGTCACCACCCGGTCGCGGACGCGATCGAGCAGCAGGCCGGTGAGCGCGAAGTGGCCCAGGTGGTTGGTGCCGAACTGCAGCTCGAAGCCGTCGGCCGTGCGCCGGTGGGGGACCGCCATCACGCCCGCGTTGTTGATCAGCACGTCGACCGGCCCGGTGAGGTCCTCGGCGAAGGCCCGGACCGACGCCAGGTCGGCCAGGTCCAGCCGGCGGACCTCGACGTCGCCGGGCGGCGCGACGGCCTCGCCCTTCGCCACGTCCCGGCACGCGAGCACGACGTGCGCGCCGCGCGCCGCGAACGCCCGGGCGGTGGCCAGGCCGAGGCCGCTGTTGGCGCCGGTCACCACGACCGTGCGGCCGGTCTGGTCGGGGATGTCGGCGGCGGTCCACGGGGCCATGCCGAGACTGTACGACGGCATGATCGACCAGGCGGGCCAGGAACGGCCAGTACCCAGCAGTACGACTGCCAGCCGCGATGCCCTGAATGAGGCATTGGGGACGGTCAACGTCCCGAATGGGGCATTCAGGGCAGTTGGCCCGGCGGGGGAGGGCGTCAGGGCCGGATCTGTCCCCTGGAGTGCCAGCGGTCCCGCGCCGCCGGTGCGCGGGTGTGCTGATGCCAGGCGGTGAGCACCGCGAGCAGGTCGGTCCGGAGCCGGTCGGTGAGCCTGCCGACCGGGCGCAACGCCCAGTCCTGCTGGGTGCCCTGGGCCATCGCGTCGATGACGCGGGCGGCGTCGGCCGGCGGCGGGGCGCCGGGCAGCGAGGCCGAGGCGAACAACTCGGCGAGCACCTGTTGGACCCGCTCGCGGATCTCGCGCAGGCCGGCGCGCAGCTCGGGATCGGCCAGGTCGACGCCGAGCTGGGCGAGATGGTGCGTGGTCGTGGCCGGGTCGTCGAGCCCTTCGGCGGTGACCAGGACCGCGGCCGTCACCGCGTCGACCGGATCGTCGACGGCGGCCGCGGCGGTGCGCATCCGGTGCTCGACGCCGGCGATCGTCGAGGTCATCATCGCGCGCAGCAGGCCGTGCTTGGAGCCGAAGCGGCCGGACACCGTGCCGACCGCCACGCCCGCCTCGGCCGCGACCTGCGCCAGGGTGAACCCCGGCCCGTGCCGGCCGATCACCTGGCCGCAGGCGGCGACCAGCTCGTCGTCGGAGATCTTTCTCGGCCGGCCCATCCCGTTATTGAACCACGATTCAGAAACTGGCGTAGTATTCGAACCACGGTTCGGAAACGAGTGGGAGGGTGCATGGCCACCTGGAAGGACGTCGAACAGGATGCCCCGGAGTTCGCCAACCGGGTGCACGCGGTGTTCGCCGCCGGTACGAACAAGACGATCGCGACGCTGCGCGCCGACGGATCGCCGAGGATCAGCGGCACCGAGCTGGAGTTCGCCGCCGGCGAGGTGACCCTCGGGATGATGGCCGACGGCCGCAAGCTGCTCGACGTTCGTCGCGACCCCCGCGTCGCCATCCACAGCCCGACGATCGAGCCCCCGAAGGACGGCGTCTGGCCGGGTGACGCGAAGATCGCCGGTAGGCTGGCGGCCATCGACCCGCCGCCGGACAGCCCGCACGAGGGCGCCGGCTTCTTCGCGGTCGACATCGCCGAGGTGGCCCTGGTCTATCTCGGCGACACGGGTGACCACCTGGTCATCGAGTCCTGGCACGCTGGTCGGGGCCACCGGCGCCGCACCCGTGCCTAGCCTGGACGCTGGGCGGGGGTGCCGTCCGGTCTGCGATCGGTTCTGGTAATCTGTCATGCGCGACCAGCCTCGCCCCAGCGCGAGGCCGCGAAGTGGAGCCCCGCTCCCACCCGAGTCACTTCGGTGTCCGGGTCCGGTCGCCGCCGGTGGCGTCGGCGGGTTTCGATGCCAGTGGCGGTGTCTCGACATTGTCGAGTGCGATCGGTCGGATGCGGGCCCCGTGCACCACAGGTGTGCGGGGTTCGTGCTGTGTGGGGATTCGGGACGCGAGCGTCGTCACGACTAGAGGATGAGCCGGGCACGGCTCTGTGAAATCGGCCCGAGGAGGCCCCATCAGCTCCGAGACACGTATCAATGACCGCATCCGAGTCCCGGAAGTCCGACTTGTCGGACCGAACGGCGAGCAGGTCGGAATCGTGCGCATCGAAGACGCACTCCGGCTGGCTCAGGAGGCGGATCTCGACCTCGTGGAGGTTGCCCCGCAGGCACGCCCGCCGGTTGCCAAGCTCATGGACTTCGGCAAGTTCAAGTACGAGAGCGCGCAGAAGGCGCGGGAGTCTCGTCGGAACCAGCAGCTCACGGTGATCAAGGAGCAGAAGCTCCGCCCGAAGATCGACACGCACGACTACGAGACCAAGAGGGGCCATGTCATCCGGTTCCTCGAGCACGGGAACAAGGTCAAGGTGACGATCATGTTCCGTGGCCGGGAGCAGTCCCGTCCCGAGCTCGGTTTCCGGTTGCTGCAGCGGCTGGCGGACGACGTCGCGGACCTCGGGTTCGTCGAGGCGGCACCGAAGCAGGACGGCCGAAACATGATCATGGTGCTGGCGCCGCACAAGACGCAGAAGACGCGGCCGAAGACTGGCGCGGGCGCCGACACGGTCTGAACCACCGCGAAGACGCGGTCGGCACAGTAAACGGAGCGGGTACCAGACACTCCGGCAACGAAGTGCGCATGGGAGCGCGAGCGTAGGCGCCTAGCCGTATGTGCGAAGCGACCAACTCGAGAAGGAAACTGACGAATGCCCAAGAACAAGACCCACTCCGGTGCGTCCAAGCGGATCCGGGTCACCGGCAAGGGGAAGCTCCGTCGCCAGCAGGCCGGTCTGCGGCACAAGCTGGAGAAGAAGCCGAGCACGCTCACCCGGCGGCTGTCCGGCACCGCCGAGGTCGCCCCGGCCGACGTGCGGCGCGTGAAGAAGCTGCTCGGCCGTTGAGCCGCACCCCCGTTCCCTGACCACCCGGGCCTCACCGCCCCAGAGATCGACAGGATTTGAACCGTGGCACGCGTCAAGCGGGCAGTCAACGCCCACAAGAAGCGCCGCACGACCCTTGAGCTGGCCAGCGGCTACCGCGGCCAGCGCTCGCGGCTGTACCGCAAGGCGAAGGAGCAGATGCTCCACTCGCTCAACTACGCCTACCGGGACCGCCGTGCCCGTAAGGGTGACTTCCGCCAGCTGTGGATCACCCGAATCAACGCCGCGGCCCGCCTGAACGGCATGACCTACAACCGGTTCATCCAGGGCCTCAAGGCCGCCGGGGTGGAGGTCGACCGCAAGATCCTCGCCGAGCTCGCCGTCAACGACGCGGCCGCGTTCGCCGCACTGGTCGCGGTGGCCCGGGAGAACGCCGACCCGCAGGGCAAGGCTTCCTGAACACGCGCGTGACCCGACCCGGGGACGGTCCGTTCACCGAACGGACCCCCCGGGTCGCCGCTGCCAGGGCACTCACCCGCCGCGCCGGGCGTGAGAAGTCGGGCCGGTTCCTCGTCGAGGGCGCCCAGGCGGTGCGGGAGGCGCTGCGCTGGGCGGCCGATGGCCGAGGCCGGGTGCACGAGCTGTTCGCCGCCGACTCGGCAGGCGGGCTCTCCGCCGAGCTGACCGCCCTGGCGGCCGACGCCGGGGTACGGGTGTCGCCGGTGACCGAGCGCGCGGCCGCCGGGCTGTCGGAGACGGTGACCCCGCAGGGCGTCGTGGCCGTCTGCGACCTGCTGGACGTGCCCGTCGCCACCGCGCTGGCCGGCACGCCCCGGCTGGTGGCCGTGCTGGCCGGGGTCGCCGACCCCGGCAACGCCGGCACCGTGATCCGGGTGGCCGACGCGGCGGGCGCCGACGCGGTGCTCCTGGCCGGCGACACCGTCGACCCGCACAACGGCAAATGCGTCCGCGCGTCCACCGGCAGCCTGTTCCACCTGCCGATCGCACGGTCGCGGTCGGTCGCCGAGGTACTGGCCGCCTGCCGCGCGGCGGGGCTGGCGCTGGTGGCCGCCGACGGCCACGCCGCGGCCGACCTCGACTCGGCCGAGTTGACCGGCCGGACGGCCTGGGTGTTCGGCAGCGAGGCCCACGGCCTGCCGGCCGAGGTACTGGCGACTGTCGACAGTTCGTTGCGGGTGCCGATCTACGGCGCGGCGGAGAGCCTGAACCTGGCCACGGCCGCGGCGGTCTGTCTGTATGCCACCGCGTGGCGCCAGCGCCCGCGTTCCGGCGACTGACGACATGATTTCCCGGCATGTTCTTTCGCGAATTTCGGCTTGCTGCGATGCCGATCCGGCGGCCCGGCGGTACATTTACCCGGCATCGAGAAAGCAGGTGGCGGAGACGTTCCTGTCGGGGTCCGCCGCCGTGCGCCGCCCGCAGCTTCGTGCCACTCGCTCATCCGGGTGGCGATCGTTCGGCTTCACTGCTCGGAGGCGGCGTTCGACGGCGCTGCCTGCGGGCCTCGTCATCCGATCACCTAGGATCTCGGGTGCTCGGAGTGTGTCCTCGTGGCTCCGCGCAACCCGCCTGGCCACCGTCTACGGGAGCTGTTCACCGAACATGTCCGCAGCCAACGACTCCTACGATCCCAAGCAGGTCGCGGCGCTCGCGCCGGAGACCCTGCAGGCCGCTGTGGAGCAGGCGCGCAAGGAGTTCCTCGCGGTGGGTGATCTGGACGAGCTGGCCGCGGCCAAGCCCGCTCACCTCGGGGACAAGGCGCCACTCATGGTCGCCAGGCGCGAGATCGGCGCCCTGCCCCCCAAGGCCCGGTCCGAGGCCGGCAAGCGGGTCAACGAGGCACAGAAATCCGTCCGCGACGCCTTCGACCAACGCCGAGGCGAACTGGTCGCCGAGCGTGACGAGCGGGTCCTCCGGGAGGAGGGTGTCGACGTCACACTGCCGTGGAACCGGGTGCCGCGCGGCGCCCGGCACCCGATCAGCACGCTGTCCGAGCGGATCGCCGACGTGTTCGTCGGCATGGGCTACGAGGTGGCCGAAGGGCCGGAGCTCGAGACCGAGTGGTTCAACTTCGACGCGCTGAACTTCAAGAAGGACCATCCGGCGCGGACCATGCAGGACACCTTCTACGTCGCGCCCGCCGACTCCGAGCTGGTGCTGCGCACGCACACCTCGCCGGTGCAGATCCGCGCGCTGCTGGAGCGGGACCTGCCGGTCTACGTGGTCTGCCCGGGCCGGACGTTCCGCACCGACGAGCTGGACTCGACCCACACGCCGGTCTTCCACCAGGTCGAGGGCCTCGCCGTGGACAAGGGCCTGACGATGGCCCACCTCAAGGGCACGCTCGACGCGTTCGCCCGCGCGATGTTCGGTGACAAGGCGAAGATCCGGCTGCGGCCGTCGTACTTCCCGTTCACCGAGCCCTCCGCCGAGCCCGATGTCTGGTTCGAGGAGAAGAAGGGCGGCCCTGGCTGGGTCGAGTGGGGCGGCTGCGGCATGGTCAACCCCAACGTGCTCCGGGCGTGCGGGATCGATCCCGAGGTCTACTCCGGGTTCGCCTTCGGCATGGGCATCGAGCGGACCCTGCAGTTCCGCAACGGAATTCCGGACATGCGGGACATGGTCGAGGGCGATGTGCGGTTCACCATGCCGTTCGGCACCGACGCCCGCTAACTCAGCTTTCCCGTTGTAACCGAAAGGAACACCCGTGCGGGTTCCCGTCAGCTGGCTCACGGAGCACCTGGAGACGGACGAGAAGTACACCGCCGAGCAGCTCGCCGACGCGTTCATCCGCGTCGGGCTCGAGGTCGAGGAGGTCACCCCCCTCGGCCCGGTGACCGGTCCGGTCATCGTCGGCCGGGTGGCCGAGATCGAGGAGCTGACCGGGCATCGCAAGCCGATCCGGTACTGCCGCGTCGAGGTCTACGAGGCCGACGAGTACGCCGACATGGTCGCCGACGGCGCCGATGGCGCGGACGAGCCCCGGGAGCGCGGCATCGTCTGCGGCGCGACGAACTTCGTCGAGGGCGACCTCGTGGTGGTCGCGCTGCCCGGTGCGGTGCTGCCGGGTGGGTTCGCGATCTCCGCGCGCAAGACCTACGGCCGGATCAGCGACGGCATGATCTGCTCGGCCCGCGAGCTCGGCCTCGGCGACGAGCACGCCGGCATCCTCGTGCTGCCCAGCGGCGACATCGCCGCCGGTGACGACGCGATCGAGCTGCTCGGCCTTGACGACTCGGTGATCGAGCTGGCGATCACGCCCGACCGCGGCTACGCGTTCTCGATCCGGGGTCTGGCCAGGGAGCTGGCCTGCGCGTTGGACGTGCCCGGCCGCGACGCCGCCGCGATCGACGTGCCGGAGGCCGAGGGACACGCCTACCCCGTGCGGATCGAGGACCGGGACGGCTGCGAGCGCTTCGTGGCGCGCCGGGTCACCGGGGTCGACCCGACCGCGCCGACCCCGTGGTGGGTGCGGCGGCGGTTGATGCTCGCCGGCATCCGGTCGATCTCGCTGACCGTCGATGTCACGAACTACGTGATGCTCGAGACCGGCCAGCCGATGCACGCCTTCGACACCCCGTCGCTCACCGGCGAGATCATCGTCCGCCGGGCGACCGACGGGGAGAAGCTGACCACGCTGGACGGGGTGGAGCGCACGCTCGACCCCGACGACATCGTGGTGGCCGACGAGTCCGGCGCGGTGTCGCTGGCCGGGGTCATGGGTGGCGCGTCGACCGAGGTGCGGTCCGACAGCACGGACATCCTGCTCGAGGCGGCGGTCTGGGACCCGCCGTCGATCGCGCGGGCGGTGCGCCGGCACAAGCTGCCGAGCGAGGCGGCCAAGCGGTTCGAGCGTTCGGTCGACCCGCAGCTGCCGCCGCACGCGCTGGAGCGGGCCGCCAGGTTGTTGCGCGACCACGCCGACGGCAGCATTCAGCCCGGCCGGACCGACCGGGGCGCCGCGCGCCCGCTGGCCCCGGTGACGATGCCGATCAGCCTGCCCGACCGGGTGGCCGGCGTGGAGTACGACCGGGGCGCGACCGTGCGCAGGCTGACCCAGATCGGCTGTTTCCCGGTCGATGTCGGGTCGACCGACGACGGCAAGCCCAGCGTCACCGTGGTGCCGCCGAGTTGGCGCCCGGATCTGGTGGAGCCCGCGGACCTGGTCGAGGAGGTGTTGCGGCTCGAGGGCTACGACACGATCCCGACCGAGCTGCCCAAGGCGCCCGCCGGCGCCGGGCTGACCGTGGCGCAGCGCCGCCGGCGGACGGTGGCGCGCGCGCTGGCCGAGGCGGGCTACGTCGAGGTGCTGCCGTTCCCGTTCGTGTCGCCAACGGTGTGGGACGCGTTCGGCCTGTCGGCCGACGACTCGCGCCGCCGGACGATCACGGTGCTCAACCCGCTGGAGGCCGACCGGGGCGAACTGGCCACGACGCTGCTGCCGGCGATGCTGGACGTGTTGGTACGCAACGTCTCGCGGGGTACGCGCGACGTCGCGCTGTTCCACATCGGCCAGGTCGTGCTGCCCAAGGCGCAGCAGGTCCCGGTGCCGTCGGTCGGGGTGGCCGACCGCCCGAGCGAGTCCGACCTCGCCAGCCTGCAGGCGGCGTTGCCCCAGCAGCCGACGCACGTCGCCGTCGTGCTGGCCGGCAACCGCCAGCGCGCCGGCTGGTGGGGCCCCGGCGAGCAGGCCAGCTGGGCCGACGCGGTCCGGGCGGCCGAGGTCGTCGCCGAGGCGGCCGGCGTGGAGCTGACTGTGCGCGCGGACGCGCTGGCCCCGTGGCACCCTGGCCGGTGCGCGCAGCTGTTGGCCGGTGACCTGCCGGTCGGCTACGCGGGCGAGCTGCACCCCAAGGTCGTCGACGCGCTCGGGCTGCCGCCGAGGACCTGCGCGATGGAGCTCAAGCTCGACGGCCTGCCGCTGGTGGACCGCCGGCCCGCGCCGTCGCCGTCGCCGTACCCGCCGGTGCTGCTGGACGTGGCGCTGGTCGTGGACGACGAGGTGCCGGTCGCGGAGGTCGCGAGCGCGCTGCGTGGCGGCGGCGGGGACCTGCTGGAGGACCTGAGCCTGTTCGACGTGTTCACCGGTGAGCAGGTGGGTGCCGGCAAGCGGTCGCTCGCCTACGCGCTCCGGTTCCGCGCCCAGGACCGCACGCTGACCGTCGAGGAGGCCACCGCGGCCAGGGACGCGGCGGTCTCCGCGGCCAGCGAACGCCACGGCGCCACCCTGCGCGCCTGACGCACCCGCGCCGGACAACGCCAACACCAACGCCAACACCTACGTCGACGCCTCAGCGTGCCGCGCGTATTCAGTTGTGGGGTCACACCTCCTGTCGTGTCGATCCGCGGTTACGGGTTACAGGTGCTTGGTGGCCTCCCTGCGGGACAACGGGGACAGCCCCGGGTGCGTGTCGACGAAGGCGCGCACCCACACGGGCTCGGTCCTGGCGAACTGACGGAGCGCCCAGCCGATCCCCTTACGGATGAAGAAGTCGCGGTCGTCGAGGTTGGCCTCGATCGACGCGGCGAGCAGGTCGGTGTCGGTGTCCTCCTTGGCGGCGAGCTGGCAGATGATCGACGTGCGGCGTTTCCACAGGTCGGGATCGGTGGCCCACCGCCGCAGGACGGGCGTCATGGCGCGGCGGTCGGCCTGGAGTAACGGGCCGATCCGCCGGCTGGCCAGTTCGTCGACGTAGTCCCACCACGCGCCGGTGACGATCAGCTCCTCGTACAGCGCCACCAGCTCGGGCGTCTGCCAGGCCGCGTAGCGCCGCGCGCCGGTGAGGTCGACGGCCAGGTACCGCTCCTCCCGGAACTCGGCCGCGCGCCACAACGACAACACCGCCGCCCGCCAGGACTGCTCGTCGTCGAGCGGGTAGGCGGCGAACAGCCGGCGGCCGAGCTCGCGCCGCGCGGGCGCCGGCACCCCGCGGAAGGGCAGTTCGGACTTCATGTAGCGCTGCATCTGCGGCGCCCGCGCGCGGTCGGCGAGCTCGGCCAGCCCGGTGCGGACGGCGGTGACCAGGGCGTTGATCTCGGTGGTTCGGGTCATTCCGGCAACATACGTGCGGGCACCGACAGAAATGCGGCGTGGTGCTGACGGCCCGCCACCGCGATCCGGTAAAACGGGATCGGGAGTGTTTCACAACGCGAGCCCTGAGAGCAGGAATGCCGGTCCGCCACCCGTGCGGATCACTGGGCGCAGAGAGGGAGCGGGACGAAGTGAACAGATTTGTTGCCGTGGTCGCGGCGGCGTGTGCGGTGTCGAGTGTGCTGGTCATGGCCCCGTCATCCGGTGCGGCGGCCCCCGCGAAACCGGCGAGCGATTTCCCGGAATTCATCCCCGAAGCCATCCAATGGGGTGAATGCGAGCAGGAGCGTCTCGCCGCGGCGAATGCGGAATGTGGGTTTGTGTCGGTCCCGCTCGACTATCGCAACCCAAACGGGGATAAAATTCGGCTGGCCGTGTCACGGAAAGTACACAAGAGTTCGGACGCTGAGGCGCAGGGGCCGATGCTGGTGAACCCTGGTGGCCCCGGCGGCTCCGGCCTCATCTTCGCGACCTTCGGCGACTTCGTGCCCGACGGCGCTGGCGACGCCTACGACTGGATCGGCTTCGACCCGCGCGGCGTCGGCGCCAGCGAGCCGTCGCTGAGCTGTGTGCCCGACATCGACGGCTACAACCGCCCGTTCTACGTTCCGCTCACCCCGTCACTGGAACGGACCTGGCTGAAGCGGTCCAGCGACTACGCGGACGCCTGCGAGACGAACGGCGGCGCGCTGCTCGACCACATGACCACGGTCGAGGCCGCGCTCGACCTGGAGAGCATCCGCCGCGCGCTGGGCAGCGAGCAGATCAACTACTACGGCTTCTCCTACGGCACCTACCTCGGTCAGGTCTACGCCACGATGTTCCCCGACCGGCTCCGCCGGGTGATCTTCGACGGCAACGTCAACCCGACCCGTGTCTGGTACAAGTCCAACCTCGACCAGGACCTGGCCTTCGACCGCAGCATCAAGGTCTACTTCGACTGGATCGCCGAGCACGACGACCTCTACCACCTCGGCACCACCGGCCACGCGGTCGAGCGCCTGTACTACGCCGAACTCGCGAAGCTGACCCGGCAACCGGCTGGCGGGATCATCGGCCCCGACGAGTGGGCGGACATCGTCCTGCAGGCCGGCTACTACGTCTACGGCTGGGAGGACGTGGCCGAGGCGTTCGCCGGCTGGGTACACGACCGCGCCTGGGAACCGCTGCGCGACCTGTACGGCAGCCCACCGTTCCACGACAACGGGCACGCGGTCTACCTGGCCGTCGTGTGCACCGACGCGCCGTGGACGACCAGCTACCCCCGCTACCGGATCGACAACTGGGTGACCCACTTCCTGGCACCGTTCGCCACCTGGGGCAACGCCTGGTTCAACGGACCGTGTCTGACCTGGCCCGGCAAGTCAAGCCAACCGGTGAACGTCGACGGCCGGGGAGTGGACAGCGCGCTGCTGATCAACGAGACGCTGGACGCCGCCACGCCCTACCAGGGCGCGCTCGAGGTGCGTAAGCGGTTCCCGAACGCCGTGCTCGTCGAGGGCGTCGGCGGCACCACCCACTCCGGCTCGCTCTCGGGCGTGGAGTGCACCGACAGCATCATCGTCGAGTACCTGAGGAGCGGCGCCCTGCCGGCCAGGCAGCCGGGCAACGCCTCGGACGTGCGGTGCGACCCGGTGCCCCAGCCGGTCCCGCAACCGGCTCTGGCCGACCAGCGGGCACTGGCGACGAGCCCGACCGACGCACGGGCGGAGTTCGCCGCGACGATCCCGCGCTGAGTTCCAGGGGCCGGACGTCTCAGGGCGTCCGGCCCCTTCGCGCCACACCCTGTTTGAGTAACCTTGCACCGTCGTGCATAATCATGCGAGTGACGGTACGGATCGCGGTCGGTGGTGCGAGTGGGTACGCGGGCGGAGAGCTCCTGCGGCTGCTCCTGGGCCACCCCGACGTCGAGATCGGCGCCCTGACCGCGGGCGGCAACGCCGGGTCGACGCTTCAGGCACACCACCCGCACCTCGTGCCGCTGGCGGACCGCATGCTCGCGGAGACCACCGCCGACACCCTCGCCGGCCACGACGTCGTCTTCCTCGCCCTGCCCCACGGCCACTCGGCCACGATCGCCGCCGACCTCGGCCAGGACACGCTGGTGATCGACTGCGGCGCCGACCACCGGCTGACCGACCCGGCCGACTGGACCCGCTGGTACGGCGGCGAGCACGCCGGGACCTGGCCCTACGGCCTGCCGGAGCTGCCCGGCGCGCGCGCCGCCCTGGCCGGCGCCACCCGGATCGCCGTCCCCGGGTGCTACCCGACCGGCGCCACCCTCGCGCTCACGCCCGCGCTCGCCGCCGGCCTGGTCGACCCGGACGTCGTCGTCGTGTCGGTCAGCGGCACCTCGGGCGCCGGCAAGTCGCTCAAGCCGCACCTGCTCGGGTCGGAGGTCATGGGATCGGCCAGCGCCTACGGCGTCGGCGGCGCCCACCGGCACACGCCCGAGATCGCCCAGAACCTCGCCGGGGTCGCCGGCGGACCGGTGCGCGTGTCGTTCACCCCGGTACTCGCGCCGATGCCGCGCGGCATCCTGACCACCGCGTCCGCGCCGACCAGGCCGGGCGTGGACGCCGACGCCATCACCGCCGCCTACCGCAAGGCCTACGCCGACGAGCCGTTCGTGCACCTGCTCACCGGCGACGGCTGGCCGGCGACCGCGGCCACGCTCGGCTCGAACGCGGTGCACCTGCGGGCGACCGTGGACCCCGACGCCGGCCGGCTCGTGGCCGTCGCCGCGTTGGACAACCTCACCAAGGGCACGGCCGGCGCCGCCGTCCAGTCGATGAACATCGCACTCGGCCTGCCGGAGACCACCGGCCTGTCAACCGTGGGGGTCGCACCATGAGTGTCGTGACGCCGAAGGGCTTCCGTGCCGCGGGGGTGGTCGCCGGGATCAAGCAGAGCGGTGCCCCCGACCTGACCCTCGTGGTCAACGACGGGCCACTCGACCTCGCCGCCGGCGTGTTCACCAGGAACAAGGTCAAGGCCGCCCCCGTGCTCTGGTCCCAACAGGTCATCGCGACCGGACAGGCCAAGACGGTCGTGCTCAACTCCGGCGGCGCCAACGCCTGCACCGGCCCGGAGGGCTTCCAGGACACTCACGCCACCGCCGAGCACACCGCCACCCTGCTGGGCATCGGCGCCATCGACGTCGCGATCTGCTCGACCGGCCTGATCGGCGAGCGCCTCCCGATGGACCGCGTCCGTGCCGGGATCGCCGCCGCCGCCGAGAAACTGGCCGACACCGCCGAGGCCGGCACCGCCGCGGCCACCGCCGTGATGACCACCGACACCGTCCCCAAACAGGCCGTCGCCGGCGGGCCCGGCTGGACGATCGGCGGCTTCGCCAAGGGTGCTGGCATGTGCGCCCCCAACATGGCGACCATGCTCGCCGTGCTCACCACCGACGCCGTGCTCGACGGCGCCGACCTCGACCCGGCGCTGCGGACCGCCGTCGAGGCCACCTTCAACCGGCTCGACGTCGACGGCGGCACCTCGACCAACGACACCGTGCTGCTGCTGTGCTCCGGCGCCTCGGGCGTGCGGCCGAGCGACGAGGAGTTCGCGGCCGCGCTGCACGCGGTGTGCGCCGACCTCGTCGGCCAACTCCAGGCCGACGCCGAGGGCGTGACCAAGCACGTCGCGATCACCGTGCGCGGCGCCGAGACCGACGCCGACGCGGTGGCCGCGGCCCGCGCGATCGCCACCGACAACCTGTGCAAGACCGCGTTCTTCGGCGCCGACCCGAACTGGGGCCGGATCGCGATGGCCGTCGGCAACGCGCCGGTCGAGTTCGACCAGGCCGACCTGGACATCACCATCAACGGCGTGCTCGTCTGCCAGGCGGGCGCCGGCGCCACCGACCGCACTCAGGCCGACCTGAGCGGGCGGGACATCGCCGTCGAGGTCCACCTGCACGCGGGTGATGGCGCGGCCACCGTGCTGACCACCGACCTGTCCCACGGCTACGTCGAAGAGAACAGCGCGTACTCGACATGACGACCCCGGCCCAGCGGCTCGCCCAGGAGAAGGCGGCCGTGCTCATCGAGGCACTGCCGTGGCTGCAACAGTTCCACGGCGCCACGATCGTGGTGAAGTACGGCGGCAACGCCATGGTCGACGACACGCTCAAGGCCGCGTTCGCGCAGGACATGGTGTTCCTCCGGCTCGCCGGGCTGCACCCGGTCGTCGTGCATGGCGGCGGTCCGCAGATCACCGCGATGCTCGACCGGCTCGGCATCCCCGGCGAGTTCAGGGGCGGCCTGCGGGTCACCACGCCGGAGACCATGGACGTGGTCCGGATGGTGCTCACCGGTCAGGTCAGCCGCGAGCTGGTGGCGTTGATCAACGCCCACGGCCCGTACGCGGTGGCCATCTCCGGTGAGGACGCCAACCTGCTCACCGCGCGCCGCCGGACCACCACCTCGACCGGCGAGCGGGTCGACCTCGGCCTGGTCGGCGACGTGGTCGCGGTCAACCCGGACGCCGTGCTCGACATCGTCCGCGCGGGCAGGATTCCCGTGGTGTCCACAGTGGCCGCCGACCTGGATGGCTTGGCGCACAACGTGAACGCGGACACCGCGGCCGCGGCCATCGCGGTGGCGCTGGACGCGGAGAAGCTCGTCATGCTCACCGACGTCGAAGGCCTCTACGCGGACTGGCCCAACCGGGACACGCTGCTGCACGTCGTGCACACCGACGAGCTGCGGCGCATGTTGCCCGGCCTGGCCAGCGGGATGATCCCCAAGATGGAGGCCTGCCTGGCGGCCGTGGAGGGCGGCGTGCCGCGTGCGCACGTGATCGACGGCCGGCTCGCGCACTCGGTGCTGCTCGAGGTGTTCACCGGCAGTGGCGTCGGCACGATGGTGTTGCCCAAGGAGGGAACTACATGATCGAGTCCAATGTGGACGGTCAGGCTCGGTGGCGGACCTCGTTGATGGACAACTACGGCACCCCGCGGCTGACGCTCGTCCGCGGCGATGGCGCCTACGTGTGGGACGCCGACGGCAACCGCTACCTCGACCTCGTCGGCGGCATCGCGGTCAACGCGCTCGGCCACGCCCACCCCGCGATCGTCGCCGCGGTCACCGCGCAGATCGCCACCCTCGGCCACACCTCGAACCTCTACGTCAACCCGGTCACCGTCGAGCTGGCCGAGACCCTGCTGGACGTCGCCGGCCTCACCGGCCAGGCCAAGGTGCTGTTCTGCAACTCCGGCGCCGAGGCCGTCGAGGCCGCGGTGAAGCTGACCCGGCTCACCGGCCGACGCGGGATCGTCGCCTGCGACGGCGCGTTCCACGGCCGCACGATGGGCGCGCTCACGGTCACCGGCCAGCCGGCCAAGCGCACCCCGTTCGAACCGCTGCTGCCCGACGTCACCCACGTCCCGTTCGGCGACGTCGACGCCCTGCGCGCGGCCGTCGGCCAGGACACCGCGGCGGTGTTCGTCGAGCCGGTGCTCGGCGAGGGCGGCGTCCGCCCGGCCCCGGCGGGCTACCTCCAGGCCGCCAGGGAGCTCACCCAACGGGCGGGCGCGCTGCTCGTGGTCGACGAGGTGCAGACCGGCATCGGCCGGCTTGGCAGCTGGTTCGCCTTCCAACAGGCCGGCATCACCCCGGACGTGCTCACCCTCGCCAAGGGCCTCGGCGGCGGCCTGCCGATCGGCGCCTGTATCGGCGTCGGCCAGGCCGCGGACCTGCTCCAACCCGGCCAGCACGGCACGACCTTCGGCGGCAACCCGGTCGCCGGCGCCGCCGGCCTCGCCGTCCTGCGCACCATCGCCGCCGACAACCTGTGCGCACAGGCCGAGGCGCTCGGCAAGGAGCTCGCCGCCGGCGTCGAGGCACTCGGCCACCCACTGGTGACCGAGGTGCGCGGCGCCGGCCTGCTGCTGGGCATCGGGCTCACCAAACCGGTGTCGGCGGCCGTGGCGAGCGCGGCCGAGCAGGCGGGCTACCTGGTCAACAACGTCGCCCCGGACACCATCCGGCTGGCCCCGCCGCTGATCGTGGACGCCGCGCAGCTGCACGGTTTCCTCGACGCGCTGCCGGGCGCACTCGACGCGGCGAGCAAGGAGTCCTGATGGTCCGCCACTTCCTCCGCGACGACGACCTGACGCCGGCCGAGCAGGCGACGGTGCTCGACCTCGCCGACCGGTTCAAGGCCGACCGGCTCGGCTCCCGCGCGCTCGCCGGCAGGTCGGTCGCGACGATCTTCGAGAAGAACTCCACCAGGACCAGGCTCTCGTTCGAGGTCGGCATCGCCCAGCTCGGCGGCCAGCCGATCGTGATCGACGGCCGCACCATGCAGCTGGGCCGCGAGGAGACCATCGAGGACACCTCGCGGGTGCTGTCGCGCTACGTCGACGTCGTGGTGTGGCGCACCTACGCCCAGGCCAGGATGACCGCGATGGCCTCGGCCGCGTCGGTCCCGGTGGTCAACGCGCTGACCGACGAGTTCCACCCCTGCCAGGTACTGGCCGACCTGCAGACCATCCGCGAACGGCACGGCAGGCTCGCCGGCATCACGCTGGCCTACCTCGGCGACGGCGCGAACAACATGGCCCACTCGCTGCTGCTCGGCGGCGCGACGGCCGGGATGAACATCCGGGTCGCCGGCCCGGCGGGGTTCGTCCCGCACGACGACGTGCTGCTCGACGCCAAGCGCCGCGCGCAGGAGACCGGCGGCGGAGTCACCCTGCTGGTCGACCCGCACGCCGCGGTGGCCGGCGCCGACGTGCTGGTCACCGACGCCTGGACCTCGATGGGCCAGGAGAACGACGGCAAGGACCGGGTGTCGCCGTTTCGCCCGTACCAGGTCAACGCCGACCTGCTGGACAGAGCCGCCCCCGGCGCGATCGTGCTGCACTGCCTGCCGGCCCACCGCGGCTTGGAGATCACCGACGAGGTGCTCGACGGCCCGGCGAGCGCGGTGTGGGACGAGGCGGAGAACCGGCTGCACGTCCAGAAGGCGTTACTGGCCTGGTTGGTGGGGGAGCGGGGATGACCGCCGCCACCAACCCCACCCGCGTCGCCCGCCAGGCCCGGATCGTCCAGCTGGTCAGCTCGATGGCCATCCGCAGCCAGACCGAACTGGCCAAGCTCCTCGTCGGCGAGGGCATCGAGGTCACCCAGGCCACGCTGTCCCGCGACCTCGACGAGCTCGGCGCGGTCAAGCTGCGCGGCGTGGACGGCGGGGCCGCGGTCTACGTCATCCCCGAGGACGGCAGCCCGGTCCGCGGCGTCCAGGGCGGCACCTCGCGTCTTGGCCGGCTGCTCGCCGAGTTACTCATCGCCGCGGACTGTTCGGCGAACCTGACAGTCCTGCGAACCCCGCCCGGTGCCGCGCAGTTCCTGGCCAGCGCGATCGACCGGGCAGCCCTGCACGAGGTGGTCGGCACCATCGCCGGTGACGACACCGTGATGGTCATCGCCAGGGAACCGTTGTCCGGCAAGGACCTCGCCGAGCGCTTCACCGCGCTCGCCGCTCGTACCGACTTTGCAGATGAAGGAGAAAAGCACCATGACTGAACGGATCGTCCTCGCCTACTCGGGCGGTCTGGACACCTCCGTGGCGATCGGCTGGATCGCCGAGGAGACCGGCGCCGAGGTGGTCGCCGTGGCGGTCGACGTCGGCCAGGGTGGCGAGGACCTGGACACCATCCGCAAGCGGGCACTGGACTGCGGCGCGGTGGAGGCCGTGGTCACCGACGCCCGCGAGGAGTTCGCCGACCAGTACTGCCTGCCCGCGCTCCAGGCCAACGCGCTCTACATGGACCGCTACCCGCTGGTGTCCGCGATCTCCCGGCCGGTGATCGTCAAGCACCTGGTCGAGGCGGCCAAATACCACGGCGCCACGACGGTTTCCCACGGTTGCACCGGCAAGGGCAACGACCAGGTCCGCTTCGAGGTCGGCATCGGCGCGCTGGCCCCCGACCTGCGGGTGATCGCCCCGGTCCGGGACTTCGCCTGGACCAGGGAGAAGGCCATCGCGTGGGCGCACGACCGCAGCCTGCCGATCGACCAGACCAAGTCCTCGCCCTACTCGGTTGACCAGAACGTGTGGGGCCGGGCGGTGGAGACCGGCTTCCTCGAGGACATATGGAACGCGCCGATCGAGGACGTCTACTCCTACACCGACAACCCGGCCCAGCCCCGCGACGCCGACGAGGTGATCGTCACCTTCGACAAGGGCGTCCCGGTCGCGATCGACGGTGAGACGGTGAGCGTGCTGCAGGCCATCCAGCAGCTCAACCGGCGGGCCGGTGCGCACGGCATCGGCCGGCTGGACATGGTCGAGGACCGGCTGATCGGCATCAAGAGCCGCGAGGTCTACGAGGCTCCCGGCGCCATCGCGCTGATCACCGCCCACCAGGAGCTGGAGTCGGTCACCCTGGAACGCGACCTGGCCCGGTTCAAGCGCCAGGCCGAGCAGCGCTGGGCGGAGCTGGTCTACGACGGCCTGTGGTTCTCCCCGCTCAAGGACGCGCTGGACACGTTCGTGGCCAAGACCCAGGAGCACGTCACCGGCGAGATCCGGATGACCCTGCACGGCGGTCGCGCGGTGCCCACCGGCCGGCGCAGCGAGCACTCGCTGTACGACTTCAACCTGGCCACCTACGACGAGGGCGACACCTTCGACCAGTCGCTGGCCAAGGGTTTCGTGCAGCTGTGGGGCCTGCCGTCCAAGATCGCCGCCAAGCGCGACCAGCACCACCATGCCTGAGCCGGTACAGCTGTGGGGGGCCCGCTTCGCCTCGGGTCCCGCCGAGGCGATGGCGGCGCTGTCCGCGTCGACCCATTTCGACTGGCGGCTGGCGCCCTATGACGTCGCGGGCTCCAAGGCCCACGCCAGGGTGTTGCACCAGGCCAAGCTGCTGACCGACGACGAGCTGGCCGGCATGCTGGCCGCGTTGGACACGTTGCTCGCCGACGTCGAGTCGGGGGCGTTCACCCCGACGGTCGCCGACGAGGACGTGCACACGGCGTTGGAACGGGGCCTGCTCGAGCGAGCCGGCGCCGACCTGGGCGGCAAGCTCCGCGCTGGCCGGTCGCGCAACGACCAGGTGGCCACCCTGTTCCGGATGTGGCTGCGGGACGCGGCGCGCCGGGTCGCCGGTGGCGTGGTCGGCGTCATCGAGGCGCTGCTGGTCCAGGTGGACGGGCACCCGGGCGCGGTGATGCCGGGGCGTACCCACCTCCAGCACGCCCAGCCGGTGCTGCTCGGCCATCACCTGCTCGCGCACGTCCAGTCGCTGCTGCGCGACGTCGACCGGCTGCGGGACTGGGACCGGCGGGCGGCGGTGTCGGCCTACGGGTCCGGTGCGCTCGCCGGCTCGTCGCTGGGCCTGGACCCGGAGGCGGTGGCCGCCGAGCTGGGCTTCGCGGCCGCGGCGGAGAACTCCATCGACGGCGTCGCCGCCCGCGACTTCGCCGCCGAGCTGGCGTTCTGCCTGGCGATGGTCGGGGTGAACCTGTCCAGGATCGCCGAGGAGGTGATCATCTGGACCACCGCGGAGTTCGGCTACGCCGTGCTCGACGACGCCTGGTCGACCGGCAGCTCGATCATGCCGCAGAAGAAGAACCCGGATGTCGCCGAGCTGACCAGGGGAAAGTCCGGCCGGTTGATCGGCAACCTGACCGGTCTGCTGGCCGTGCTCAAGGCCCAGCCGCTGGCATACAACCGCGATCTGCAGGAGGACAAGGAGCCGCTGTTCGACTCGGTCGAGCAGCTGGAGCTGCTGCTGCCGGCGATCGCGGGGATGGTCGCCACGTTGCGGTTCGACGAGGCGCGGATGGCGGCGATGGCCCCGGCCGGGTTCACGCTGGCCACCGATGTCGCCGAGTGGCTGGTGCGCCAGGGCGTGCCGTTCCGGGTGGCGCACGAGGCGGCGGGGGAGTGCGTGCGGGTCGCCGAGTCCCGGGGTGTCGGGCTCGAGGACCTGACCGACGCGGAGCTGACCGGGGTGCACCCGGCGCTCTCGCCGGAGATCCGCGACGTGCTGACCGTGGAGGGCTCGATCGCCTCTCGGGACGCGTTCGGCGGCACGGCGCCCGCCCGGGTCCAGGAGCAGCGCTCCCGGGTGGGGGAGGTGCTCGCCGACCTGCGGAACTGGTATGCACAATAGTTGTGCATAACTTGTGTGCACAGTTATTGTGCACGCATGACGGAGCAACACATCCAGTTGGACGGCCGCGCCATGCGGGTGCTCGCGCACCCGTTGCGGGCGCGGCTGCTCTCCGAGCTTCGGGTGCGCGGCGCTGCCACGGCCACCACGCTGGCCGAGCGGCTCACCACCAACACCGGCGCGACCAGCTACCACCTGCGCAAGCTGGCTGAGGTCGGCCTGGTCGAGGAGACCGACGACGGCCGAGGCAAGCAACGGTTCTGGGCAGCCGCGCAGCGGTCCCACGGCTGGCGGGACGCCGACGTCGTGGACGACCCGGACGCGCTGGCCGCGGCCGCGTGGCTGCGCCAGCAGTACTGGGCGTACATGGGCGAGCGGGTCGCCCGCTGGGAGGACGCCCGGTCGGCCTGGCCGATGGCGTGGCGGGACGCGGCTGGCATGTCCGACCAACTCCTCACGCTGTCCGCCGACCAGCTCAGGGCGTTGACCACCGAGGTGGAGGCGGTCGTCCAGCGCCACCAGGAGGCGGCCGCCTCGGCGCCGGCGGCGGACGCCCGCCAGCTCACGTTCCTGTACTACGCGGTGCCCACCGACCCGTCCGACGTGCCGTGACCGCGCGCCAGGTCCGCGGGCGGTACCTGGTGTTGCTGGCGCTGCGCTGGTTACCGGTCGGGCTGTGGGTGCCGCTCACGGTGCTGCTCCCGCTGGACCGGGGGCTCTCCCTGGCCGAGGCCGGCCTGGCCGCGTCCCTGCAGGGACTCGTCGTGCTGGCACTGGAGCTGCCGACCGGCGGACTGTCCGACTCGTGGGGTCGCCGGCCGGTGCTGCTGATCGCGGCCGCGGTCGCGGTCTGCGCGATCTCACTGCTGCTGGTGGCCGACACGTTCGCCATGTTCGCGGCCGTCTACCTGCTGCAGGGCGTGTACCGGGCGCTGGACTCCGGCCCGCTGGAGGCGTGGTACGTCGACGCGGCCCTGGCGCAGGACCCGGACACGCGGATCGAACGCGGACTCGGCGCCGGCGGCACGGTGACCGGGCTGGCCATCGCCACCGGCGCGCTGCTCACCGGCGGGATCGTCGCCTGGGTGTCGGTGCCGGGGATCCCGACCATGGTGGCGCCGATGGTCCTGGCGCTGGTCATGCAGCTCACCGGGCTGGTGGCGATCGCGCTGCTGGTCAGGGAGCCGGCACCGCCCGATGGCCGGCGCCGGTTCCTGGCCTCGGTCCGGGAGGTGCCCTCGGTGATCGTCGCGGGCGTGCGGATCGTGCGTGGCTCCCGGATTCTGGGCTGCCTGCTGCTGGTCGAGCTGTTCTGGGGCTTCGGCATGGTCACCTTCGAGAACCTGCTGCCGGTGCGGATGTCCGAGCTGCTCGGCGGTCAGGAACAGGCCGCGGCGATCATGGGACCGGCGGGTGCGGCCGGCTGGCTCGCCGCCGCGGCGGGCGCCGCGCTGGTACCGCTGCTCACCACCCGGATGGGGGTCGCGCTGACCGCCGGTGCGCTACGGATCGTGCAGGGCGTCACCGTCGTCGGCATGGGCCTGCTCGCCGGTCCGGCGGGCGCGCTGACCGGGTACCTGGCCGCCTACCTCGCGCACGGCGCGAGCGGCCCGGCGCACATGGCACTGTTGCACCGGGAGGTGTCATCCGCGCACCGGTCCACCGTGATGTCGATGAACTCGATGATGATGCACCCAGGCGCGGCGATCGGGCTGATCACGCTGACCGCGCTGGCCACCGGCACGTCGACCGGCACCGCGATGGTCGTCGGCGCCGTCGTGCTGGCGCTGGCCGCGCCGCTGTACCTGCCGGCGATGCGGTCGGAAAAGCGGCGGCCGGTCGCCGTATAGGGTCACCGGTGTGTCCCCTGCGTCCCGGCAACTCGATCGTGCCGAGCTCGCCATCGACCCGGTCGACGCGGCCAAGCTGCTGCTGGGGTGCGAGCTGGAGTCCAGCACCCCGTCGGGAACCGTGCGGGTCAGGCTGGTCGAGGTGGAGGCCTACCGAGGCGGGGACGATCCGGCATCGCACTGCTATCGGGGCCGGACACCACGCAATGAGGTGATGTTCGGCCCGGCCGGTCACCTCTACGTGTACTTCGTCTACGGCATGCATTTCTGCGCGAACGTGGTGTCGCTGACCGACGGGGTGCCCGGCGCGGTGCTGGTGCGCGGCGGTGAGGTGGTGGCCGGCATCGAACTGGCCCGTTCCCGGCGCCCAGCTGCCCGCTCGGACGCCGAACTGGCCAAGGGGCCCGCCAGGTTGACCGGCGTGCTCGGGCTGGAGCGTGGCCACAACGGCGTCGATCTGACCGACCCCGACTCGCCCGTGCGGCTGCTCGCCGGCGACCGGCTGCCCGCGACGGCGATCAGGACCGGGCCCCGGGTCGGGGTGGCGGTGGCGATGGACGTGCCGTGGCGGTTCTGGGTGGACGGCTCGCCCTCGGTGTCGACCTACCGCCGGGGTGGCAAGGCCGCGCGGCGGTCCGCACCGCGCTAACCTGCGCGACCGCGACCGGGTCGATACGAGAGTATTGGCCCGTGGAGCACATTCTCGACGAACTTTCCTGGCGTGGGCTGATCGCGCAGTCGACCGACCTGGACGCGCTGCGGCGCGACCTCGACGACGGCCCGCTGACCCTGTACGCCGGCTTCGACCCGACCGCGCCGAGCCTGCACGCCGGCAACCTGGTGCCGCTGCTCATGCTGACCAGGTTCCAGCGCGCCGGTCACCGGCCGATCGTGCTCGCCGGCGGCGCCACCGGCATGGTCGGCGACCCTCGTGACCAGGGCGAACGATCGCTCAACTCGCTGGACGTGGTGGCCGAGTGGGCCGAGCGGATCCGTGGCCAGCTCGAACGGTTCGTCGAGTTCGACGACCCGTCGACCGGCGCGGTCGTGGTGAACAACCTCGACTGGACCGGGCAACAGTCGGTGCTGGAGTTCCTGCGCGATGTCGGCAAGCACTTCTCGGTCAACGTGATGCTCGCCAGGGACACCGTCAAACGCCGGCTCGACGGGGACGGCATGTCCTACACCGAGTTCAGCTATCTGTTGCTCCAGTCCCAGGACTACCTGCGGCTGCGCCGCGAGTACGGCTGCGCGCTCCAGGTCGGCGGGTCCGACCAGTGGGGCAACATCATCGGCGGCGTGGAGCTGGTCCGGCGGGTTGACGGCGCGACGGTGCACGCGTTGACCGCCCCGCTGGTCACCGACGCCGACGGGCGCAAGTTCGGCAAGTCGACCGGCGGCGGGAACATCTGGCTGGATCCGGCGCTGACCTCGCCGTATGCCTGGTACCAGAACTTCGTGAACGTCGGTGACGCGGACGTGGTCCGCTACCTGCGGCTGTTCACGTTCCTGCCGCGCGAGGAGATCGACGCGCTGGCGGTGGAGACCGAGCAACGGCCCCAGCAACGCGCGGCGCAACGGCGGCTGGCCGAGGAGTTCACCCGGCTCGTGCACGGGGACCACGAGACCAGCCAGGTCATCGCGGCCAGCCAGGCGCTGTTCGGCCGGGGAGAGCTGCGTGCGCTGGCGGAGTCGACGCTCACCGCCGCCATGGCCGAGGCGCCGACCGGCACGGCGCGGCTGGCCGACGAGCCGACGATCCTGGACCTGCTGGTCTCCTCCGGGCTGACGCCCAGCAGGGGAGCGGCCCGGCGCGCGGTGAACGAGGGCGGGGCCTACGTCAACAACGTCCGGATCGCCGATGAGGACTGGCGGCCGGCCGCTTCGGACCTGTTGCACGGCCGGTGGCTCGTGCTGCGTCGTGGCAAGCGTTCGACCGCTGGCGTCGAAATAGCGCCCTGACCAGCGCAAACAACCCTTAAGGGGGGGTGGGTGAAAGCCCCTTTTCAGCCCCGTGTAACTTTCTCTTTGCCAGCGAGGAACGGGCCCAGAAACACCGGGAACGAGACGCTGACAGGGGGTCACGAACCAAGCTCTCACGCAAGTGATAGAGTGGGTGACCTGCGGTTCGGAGCGATCCGAACCAACCGAGGACCAAGCCCCCGGAGCATAGCTCTTGCAGTGTGATGGGTGCGCGTGTGTTGTTTGAGAACTCAACAGTGTACCGATAAATG